>CAZKDU010000020.1:0-14292 GCA_964551485.1 uncultured Burkholderiaceae bacterium | reverse complement strand
TTCGTGCAGGCGCAGCTCGCCGGCCTCGATCTTGGAGAAGTCCAGGATGTCGTTGATGATCGACAGCAGCGAGCGGCCGGCCACGTGGATGCGCTGCACCATGTCGCGCTGTTCGCTGCGCAGCGGCTCGTCCAGCAGCATGCTGGTCAGGGCCAGCACCGCGTTCATGGGCGTGCGGATTTCGTGGCTCATGTTGGCCAGGAAATCGCTCTTGGCGCGGTTGGCGCCCTCGGCAGCGAGCTTGGCCTCGCGCAGCTCGGTCACGTCGTGGATCCAGGCCAGCACCGACCTTTCGCCCTGGTACTCCATGGGGATGTACGAGGCCAGGGCCCAGACGTGGGCGTGCTCCGGGTGGTCGGGCACGTGCAGCTCCACCAGGCGCTCGCGCACCACCTGGCCGCTTTGCAGGCAGTGCTGGATGTCTTCAAAGTCCTGCGGGTTCACGTAGTAGGGCCGCACGTCGATGCCCATGGCCGTTTCCGGGGTGGCACGCACCAGGTCCACAAAGCGGTCGTTGACGAACACCACCCGGCGGTCTTGCAGGGTGGCCACACGCACCGCGGCCGGGGACGACTCCAGGATCTGCCGGATGGTTTCCTGCTGTGTCTTCGCCTGGGTGATGTCGATCGCGATCGACAGGTAGCGCGTCACCTGGCCCTGGGGGTTGAGCACGGGCGCGACCACGGTGTCGGTCCAGAGCAGGCGGCCATCCCGGGCGCGTGCGCAGACCTCGCCACGCCAGGGGTGACCGGCGCGCAGCTCTTGCCACATGCGGCGCCAGAAGCCTGGCGGGTGCTGCTCGGCGTCGAGCAGGCGGTGGGGTTGGCCACGCAGCGCCTCCAGCGGGTAGCCGCTGAGTTCGCAGAAGCGCGCGTTGGCGTCCAGGATGTGGCCATCCAGGTCGGTCACGGCGTAGAGCAGGTGCTCGTTGATGGTGCGCAGCAGGGCCTGGTTTTCCGTCAGGGCGTGCTCCAGCTGCAGCCGGTTGTTGGTGATCTCGGTGATGTCGTGGACGATGGTGTAGAAGCCCTGCACGGCGTTGTCGACCACGTCGGGGATGTAGTGGACCAGCACGTGGCGCTGGCCGCCGCGCTTGGGCAAGTTCAGCGAACGCTGGAAGGTCTGCGGCTCACCCTGCAGCACACCGTCAAGGTGGGCCTGGTTGGACTCCATCAACGCATGGCCGAGCAGGGTGCGCATGGACTGGCCCGGCAATTGGTCCATCTCCAGGTCGAACCAGTCGTAGTACGAGCGGTTGGCCACCACGTTGATCAGGTGGCGGTCCCAGTAGCCAATGAGCGAGGGCACCGAGTCCAGCACGGTCTGCAGCCGGCGCCGCGCCGCATGCAGCTCCACCGTGCGCAGCTTGACCATGTGGTCCAGCGAGTCGTGGGACCGCTTGATGGTGGCGGCCATGGTGTTGAACGCCTGGGCCGCCTGCGAGATCTCGTCGTTGCCCTCCACCGGCAACTGCAGGCCCAGCTCCCCCTGGCTCAGCCGCTCGGCGCCCTGGGTGAAGCGTGTGATCTGGCTCACCAGGTAGTGGCCCAGCAGCCAGGAAAACAGGGCCACCAGCAGCATTTCCACCGCGGCCAGGCCCAGGCTCCAGCGCTGCACCTCGTTCACGGTGCGCGACAGGTCCTCGATGTCGAAGGCCAGTTGCACCTCGCCGTAGCGGGTGCCGCCGGCCTGCACCGGGCCGGCCGCCATGAAGGGCCGCTCGCCCACCTCGTCGATCGAGTGGTTGGGGACGAAGGGCAGGGCCAGCGCCTGGGCGGTGCCGGCTTCGGCCGCCACGCGGTGCTGGGCGTCGAGGATGCGCACAAACACAATGCCCTCGTTGCCGGCCAGTTGCTTGGCGAAGCTTTGCAGGCCTGCCAGGTCGTTGCTGATGACGGCGTCTTTCACCATGGCGGTGAAGGTGCTGGTGGTCACGCTCACGTGGCGCAGGAGCTGGCGCTCGCCGGAGTCGTGCATGAAACGCGTCACGCTGAACACCAGCAGGCTCAGCAGCACCCCCTCGATCAGCGCCACGCCCAGGATGGCTTTGGCGCGGAAAGACAACCTCATGAGGTCCCCTGGATCTGGGTGTCGGCCGGGCGGATGCGCAGCTGGCGCACGTCGTCCCAGTCCTTGTCGCGGGCGCGCTCAAAGCCCTTGAAGCCGATGCGTGCCAGGCGCTGCAAGCCCTCGGGCTCCTGCGGCATGGCCTCCATGGCCTGCCAGAGGCGGTGGGTGAACGCCGGGTTCAGGCCCGGGCGGCTGGCAATGGCGTGGCTGGTGAAGTCGGGCGTGCGCCACAGCACCCGCAGCTGGCCGCGCAGCTCGGGCTCCAGCAGGTCCAGGGTGCGCTGCACGCCGCCGCCGGCCACGTGGTAGCCCTTGGCCACGTTCAGGTACACCGAGTTGTGCGACTTGACGATCTGCGGCACAAAGGCAATGCCCTGGCGGCGCAGCTGGGCCTGGATCAGCACGCTGGCACCGAACGACGCCGGCGCCGGAAAGGCCAGCGTGGCCCCGGCCAGCTCGCGCAGGTCCTTGAGCGGGCTGTCCTGGCGCACCACCAGCACGCCATGGATGCGCTCGTCCTTGGCCCGGGCCAGGGCTGCATAGCCGGGCCGGGCGTTGAACACCGTGAAGTGGTAGGGGTTCATGTAGGCCAGGTCGTACTCGGCCGCGGCCAGGCGTTTTTCGAACGTGGGGATGTCGGGGGCGGTGGCGAACTGCAGACGCAGGCCGCTGTGCTCAGACAGCCACTGCAGCACCGGCGTCCATTTTTCGGCCAGCTCCGAGGCCGTCTGCTGGGGCACCACCCCCACGGTCAGCACGGGTTCGGCGCGAACCAGGCGGGGGCCCAGTGCCCCGGCCAGCATGGCCTGGAGCCAGTGCCTGCGGTTGGATGCGTTCATGGGAGCGTGTCGCAAAGTGGCCAAGGTTACGGGCAGTACCACTGACCCAACGCCGCGATGAATCCCGAATTCAGGCCGCATTTTTTGGTGCGTGGCCGAGGGGGCTGGGCGCCCCCGGCCCGTCACTTGCGTGACATGCGCCGCTTTGACAGGCGGCACAGCGGTGGCATGGTCCGCGGTGGTTTTCTGCGGTGCGTGGGCGTCTGCCCTGCGCCCGCCTCGTTGCGGCCCGGCCTGAGTCTGCTGGCCTTCGCTGTGCACCGCACATGGGCTGGCCCACACAGGTGGGTGTGGCCGAGGGTGTTTTCTTTCTCCTTTCATTCCATTTCGCCATGACCTTGCCCACCACCCCCAACGCCACCCCCGACGCCCCCGTGCTCTGCACCCTGCAAGACGGTGTGGGCCGGGTGCTGTTCAACCGGCCGCAGCAGCTCAACGCGCTCGACGTGCCCGCGGCCCAGGCCTTTGCCCAGGCCTGCCGCCGCCTCGCGGCCGAGCCCGGGCTGCGCGTGGTGCTGCTCAGCGGCGCCGGGCGCGGCTTTGGCGCGGGCGGTGACCTGGCCACCTTCCGTGGCGAGGCGGCCGAGGCCACGGCCGGCGCCGTGATCGAGGCCATGCACGAGGGCGTGCGCCTGCTCACCGGGCTGCAGGCCCCGGTCATTGCCAGCCTGCACGGCGTGGTGGCTGGCGGCAGCCTGAGCCTGGCCATGGCTTGCGACCTGGCCGTGGCCGCCGAGGGCACCAGGTTCAACCTGGCCTACGTGAACGTGGCAGCCAACTGCGACGTGTCTGGCTCCTGGCACCTGCCGCGCCTGGTGGGCCTGCGCAACGCCCTGCAGATTGCCCTGCTGGGCGAGACCTTTCTGGCCGACGAGGCTCTGCGCCTGGGCCTGGTCAACCGCGTGGTGCCGGCCGACCAGCTCGCCGCCGAGACCGAGCGCTGGGTTCAGCGCTTCGCCCAGGGCCCCACGCTGGCGCTGGGCAAGCTCAAGCGCCTGCTGCGCACGGCGTTCGACCACGACCTGTCGACCCAGCTCGACGCCGAGCGCGACGCCTTCCAGGCCAGCACCCGCACGCACGACTTCCAGGAGGCACTGAACGCCTTCTTCGACAAGCGGCCACCGGTGTTCCAGGGCCGCTGAGGCGCAGCGTCCACGGCGCGCGCCGCGCAGCGCAGGCGCTTACCCCGCAGTGCCAGTGCGTGGGCCCGGGCTCGGCCATTGGCCACCTGCCGGCTCGGGCACTGCGCGGCCTGCACACGCCGTGCCGGCGCACGCGACACAATCGCCGGCATGGGCCGCATCAAGCGCTTGCGCCTGCAGCAGCAGGTGCCACCACACACCGCCACCGCATGGCCCCACTGCCCCCTGTGCGGCCGTGAAATCCCGCCGGCCGTGCTGGAGGCGCACCACCTGGTGCCGCGCTCCAAGGGGGGCGAGGCCACGGTGCCGCTGCACCGCATCTGCCACCGCCAGGTGCACGCCCTGTTCAGCGAGGCCGAGCTGGCGCGCCACTACGGCAGCGTGGACGCCCTGCGCCGCCACCCGGCCATGGCCCAGTTCATCGGCTGGGTGCAGACCAAGCCGGCGCTGTTCAATGAACGCGTGCGCAAAAGCCGCCAGCGCGGCCAGGTGGGGCGGCGGCCTGATTAGCCCGTGCGGCCCTAGTGGCCCGAGTGGCCCGTGTGGCCCGGGTGGTGCGGTTTACCAACTCAAAGTTCTTCGTCTTGATCGTGTCGAAGAGTTTGCTAAGCGTGGGATCGCCGAGCGCCGCGACGAAGTCATAGAGCGCGTTATACGAAAATATTTTCGGGTCATAGGCCATGCTGAAGCCGTTCCCGAGCAGGAGGTGTACTTGGCGCCGCTTCTTGGCTAGAGCCTTGATGACTTCTTCGTAGGACTTGTAGTGTTCTCCCATAGCACCTCTTGTAGCTAATCAATCGTCCAGTGTTTTATCGTCATGGTACGCCTGAGCCTAGGTGCGCAGGCGAAACACAGCACTGAACGACTGCAACCCGGCGTCGGGTTCGTTAACGCCACTGACGGCTCAGCGTCGGCAGCCATTCCAGACGAATGACTGCTGACGGCCCACTGTTGTTGCGACTCCGATTCAGTGAATCTCGCCGTAGCTGGACGACGGCCCCCAGCCTTATTCAGCCACTCCCCCTCACCGATAAAACGCCTCCACCGTCCCCTTCAAGGTGATCAGCAGCGGCCGGCCCTTGCGGTCCACGGTTTTGCCGGCGGGCACCTTCACCCAGCCTTCGCTCAGGCAGTACTCCTCCACGTCAAAGCGCTCCTTGCCGTTGAAGCGAATGCCAATGTCGTGCTGGAACACGGCAGCCACGTGGTGCGGGCTGCGTGGGTCGATGGACAGGCGGTCGGGCAGCGGCGGCTGGGCCGTGGTGCTGCTGTGGCTAGCTGTGGCGGCGGTTTCGGGGGTGCTGGGGGTCTGGCTCATGGTCTGAACTCGGTATGTGTGCAGAGGTTGAAACAGCCGGCATTGTGCGGGAATGGGTCAGCTTGGGCTGTTCGTTGCACTGCTTGACGCTTTTGATTCGAAGGAAGGTCTTCAAGACCGGGTGAAGCAAGCGAGTGAACGCCTCAAACAAAGTCTGTTGGACGCTGTGCGCGGGCTACATCCAGAGCATGTATTCAAGATGCCCGAAGAGCGTGTTGCCTCGTGTGCGACCTTCCTCGATAGCTTTCTGAAAACGGGTGGCAGCGTCTTCACGACAAACTACGACCTCCTTCTCTATTGGGTTCTCCTTCGCGGCGAAGTCCCACATCACATTGACGGATTCGGACGTGAACTCCTCAACCCTGTCGAGGCGAAACAGGGGGAGGATCAGGAATGGTCTGAATTGAGATGGGGGCCGAATCAGGACCACCAGAACATCCACTACTTGCACGGAGCACTGCCACTCTTTGACACGGGCCTCGATGTGATCAAGGAAGAGTACACAGGCGACGCCTTCCTGCTGCAGAACATCGCCGCGAGACTAGAAGAAGGTCGATACCCCGTTTTTGTCACAGCAGGGGATGGTGATGAAAAGCTTGCACGGATTCGTCATAACAGGTATCTGTCGTTCTGTTATGACCAACTTTGCAAAATTGAGGGCTCCCTTGTCTCCTTCGGCTTCAATTTTGGCAATTACGACTTGCACATCATCGACGCAATCAACAAGGCAGCCAAGCATGGTTCTAACCACCCAGAGCGACTCTGGAGTGTGTACATAAGTGTTTACTCGGCCGATGACGCTGCGCGTATTGCGAGCATCGAGCACCGCTTTCACTGCAAGGTCAATACATTCGATGCCAAGACAGCGGGCGTATGGGGATGAATCGGTGATTCGATATGTCCGCTGTCGGTCATCACGATTGCCGCTGTTCTCGATCGTCGGGTCATGGCCGAGTGCGGGCTCCGTCCGGTCAACTTCATCGCCCGGGAACAGTCGCTCTGAGGTCACGTCCTGACCGGCCGCTTTGAGGCGAGCAATTCCGAAAGCTGCTAGCCTCGACCCGGCCAGTAGCGGCTAGTCACCCGTTCTCCAAAGTTGTCGCCCATGGGGCTGTTCCCCTCTGAAAGCTACCGGGCGATTGATTCACACTACTTGGCGTTTGCCTACATCACGTTCCGCTGGCCCCGCTGACGCAACTACTGCAAGTACGTAGTCAGCCAAGTATGGTGACTACATACCGGTGACGGCCTGCACGTCGGAGGCTAGCGCTCGGCGTACGGTCATTCGTGATGAGACATCTGCCCTTCTTAATTTGTATCGTTGTTCAGCCCAAGCACATCCAAGATGGCGTGGGCTGGTACTCGGGCCAACTCCTTCGGTTCCATCTTATGTAACCCGCCGCCATATACCCGGCCTTCGTCCAGCATATGGCCCGTTTGGATGTCGTTCAGGCATTGCCAGACCTGTTCTGCCGCTTGCGGCCGCTGTTGCAACACAGCAACTACATGCGGTTTCGGATAGAGCATCAGGTAGGTATTGGCAGCCGTCGCCTGCGACCGGTTGAGCAGGAACCGGAACGGCTTGCCGGATTTGCCGTTGCTGCGCCCCATATAACTGCAAAGGAAGAGTGTGGGTGGGCGGTCTTCCTGGCGATACCAAGCGTCTCGCCGGCTTCTGCAGAGGTAGGCCTTCGCCACGGTGTCAAGACCGGATTGCAGATACGCCCACAATGCCGGATACCGGGCTTGAATTTCCTCGGATGGTAGGCGGCAATCTAGCAAAAACAAGGGTCGGTCGATCAACGGCACGCCATGCTTGTCCGCTGCAATTTTGTCGGTCGGCAGGCTCCGGGGGCTGGGCAAAATCGGACGAAACTGATCCATTGGTAGGCCGAGTTCGGCAATGCGTGGCCGATCTAGGATGAAGAACGAATTGTCCCCCGTGGCCAACCCCCGCTTTATATCGAATATGTCAGCTAGCACGGGACCGACGGGGGCAGGGCGTACATCCTGCCGTGGAAAGCGTGTCCACTTGGTTTCGTTGGCCAAGTCGGCCACCGCCACCTCTCGGGTGAGGGCCGGGGCGGCATGGGTTCCTCCGTAGGTAAACGTCACCCGGTGGTCGAACGGTGGACGCTCTTTGCGGAACCAGACGACGGCTGATGACACCAGGGCGTCGTCAAACTGCACGTCGTCGGTATCGAAGCGGTGTATGCGCAGCAACGTGACCTCGGTCAACAAATAACGTTTCAGTTCCCGTCCGTAGTTCACATCCATAAACTCGCTGGGAATCAACCATCCCGCAATGCCCCCATTCCGTACCCATGGGTGCGATAGCGCAATGAAATGCACGTAAAGCCCGGCCAGACCGGACAGTTTCACGCTCGCGGCAGCCTTGCTTGCCGATAACAGGTACTTCTTCCTTTCAGCGTCCATGTGGTGGTGGCGCACGTAAGGCGGGTTACAAATCACCAGATTGAATCCGTCCACAGGCGGCGTAGCAGTAGTGAAGTCTGTCATGTCGATGCGGAGGTCATGCCCGCGCCACAACGTCCGTGCCGGTAACCCGTAGTGCGGGTCAATCTCACAACCAAGAGCCGCCTCAACAGGACGGCCTCCTACCGTGGCCAGCAGAGCGGAGAAGAACGACCCAGTCCCGAGGGCCGGGTCAAGGAACCGGACGGCCTCGCCGGGCGGCAACAAGGACAGACCATGCGCCAAAATCTCTCGAGCCAAGGCCGTTGGCGTGGCGAACTGCCCCATCTGGTTGCGCTCCAACCCGGTCTTTCGGGCGTCAAGAGATGCTTGGAGCGCCAAGCGCTGGTCCTCCACAGGCAAGGGGGGCGTAGCCATGGCAGCGTTGTCCGTCGTGATCAACGTGGTGGTTCCGGTCATCGCAAGTCAATTAACGAGTCGTTGCCCTCTCAGAGGTCGTAATCGGCCAGGTCGTCGATGCGGTGTTCCCATACCCAGTCGATGCCGTCCGATGCGGCGTAACCTAAATAACCGCTGTCGAAATACCCGCAGAGAAACAGGCCAAAACGTACGTTGCGATCATGGTAGTGCTGTTTCAGTTGCCGAATTTTCTGCGCCTCCTCTTTGCGGCGCTTGTTCACGTTGGTGAAATCGCCTGCTGATTTGGCTTCAATCAACAATGGGAAGTCGCCGACCTTGGCGGTCCGGGGCATGATCACTACGTCCACAGTGATATTCACGGTAGTGACTTCGTCCTCGACCACCACGTCCGCGTCCAGTAGCAGACGCTCACTATTGGCATCGGTGCGGTCTTCTTCCGTTTCCTCGGCGTCGGCTTCCAGCGCATCCGCTTCTTCGGTCGCCAGAGCTACGGGAACGTTGACCCGAAATGCATAGGTGCCCGGCTCCATTTCGTCGAACCCTGTAGATTTGACCTCCTTGTAACCTCGGGTTCTGAGCCACTTGGAAATCTCTTCGAGCTGACGCCGCTCCTGCTCGTTGCGGATGATCGGGTCAGACTGTGCGCCGCACAGGCGATCCGCCACGATAGTGGCCGCACGTTGCAGGTCGGCCTCCGCCGGGGTACCACCCGACTCTAACCACACGAAGATGTCCCTGTCGGCTAGCCTGGTGATGATGTCACCTATGCGGGTCAGTTCGTCGTCCAGCCGTTTTTTCGCCATCTTCGGCGGTATCGTCGGCCTTTTGGCTTCCTTGCCATCCTTCGCTGGCTTTCCTTCCATGCAAGTCACCAAGTTTTTGGACACACCTGCCAAACCGACCAACCGATCTCTCGCAATCGGCGGGCACGTCGCCATACGCAACATCGGCAAGACCCCAGGATCTCGTTCCAACAATGCCGGAGTGATGTTGCGCAGGTTGTCGGTGCTCTTTAACGCTTCCTCCACCAACTTCGACGCTTTGATGCGTTCATCCCGGAAAGTTTGCGGAGCAAAGTTCATGAACCATGTGTTGTAAAGATCGACCGACGCTTTGATGTCGGCCTTCCAGCGATCCGGCTTGTTCAGATTGATATTCATGGGCTAGTTCAATGGTGCGCAAAAAACGCGGCATGCTACCTGTTTTGACACGAAGCGGCTGCAAGCAATGACGGGTCGTCTTGTTGAGGTAAGCAGGGATTCTCTTTTGCTCAAGCGAACGTCAACAGAGGTCAACATCCTAGCCTCGATGTGGTGGAGCAAATGACCGATTCGCTCAGTATTCTGACTTTGGAACTTCGAAGCGACGAAGTTCCAAAGTGGGTCGATCTCCAGCGCTCGCCAACGACCGCTGATCGGTGCCAAATCGCGCAGCCAAGGCGAATCTAGGTTACCCAACGTCAAGCGGCCGCTCCCGCTGCATAGCAACCATCCACCAGGCAAATGCCACATGCAAACGCCCAGTGCTTGGAAGCTCCCACCCTAAACCTCCCCCACCACCCTCCCCGGGTTCATCACCCCCTGCGGGTCCAGCGCGCGCTTGATCGCGCGCATCATGGCCAGGGCTTGCGGTGCCTTGTAGCGGGCCAACTCGTGCACTTTCAGCGCGCCCACGCCGTGCTCGGCCGAGAAGCTGCCGCCGTGGCGGGCCACGGCGTCGTACACCAGGGTGTTGATGGCGGCTTCTTGCTCGCGCAAGAAGGTGGCCGGGTCCTGGCCTTCGGGGGCCTGTACGTTGTAGTGCAGGTTGCCGTCGCCCAGGTGGCCAAAGTTGACCAGGCGCACGCCGGGCACGGCGCGGGCCAGGGCGGCGTCGGTGGCAGCACAGAAGGCCACCACTGCCGAGGTGGGCAGGGCAATGTCGTGTTTGATGTTCAGCCCCTCTTGCGCCTGCGCCAGCGGGATCGCTTCGCGCACGTGCCACAGCGCCTGGGCCTGGGCCAGGCTTTCGGCCACCACGGCGTCGAGCGCGTGGCCCTGGGCCAGCGCCTGGGCCAGCAGGGCCTCCAGGCGCTCGCGCGCATGGGCCTCGCTTTCGGGGTCGGCCAGCTCCAGCAGCACGGCGTAGGGCGCGCCGCCGTCCCACAGCGGCACACGCAGTTGCGGCAGGTGGGTGCGCACCAGGCCCAGGGCCTGGCGGCCCATCACCTCCAGGCCGGTCAGGCCTGGGCCCAGGTGCTGGCGCGCCAGGCCCAGCAGGGTCACGGCAGCGGCCAGGCTGGGCACACTGGCCCAGGCGGTCAGGGTGGCGGCGGGCTGGGCAAAGAGCTTGAGCGTGGCCGCGGTGATGACGCCCAGCGTGCCTTCGCTGCCAATGAAGAGCTGCTTGAGGTCGTAGCCGGTGTTGTCCTTGCGCAGGCCGGCCAGGCCGTTCCACATCTCGCCCTGGGGGGTGACCACCTCCAGCCCCAGGCACAGCTCGCGCGCGTTGCCGTAGCGCAGCACCTGGGTGCCGCCGGCGTTGCTGGCCAGGTTGCCGCCAATGGTGCAGCTGCCTTCGGCGGCCAGGCTCAGGGGAAACAGCAGGCCGGCCTGCTCGGCGGCCTGCTGCACCTGCTGCAGCACGCAGCCGGCCTCGGCGGTCAGGGTCAAGTTGGCGGGGTCGATGGCGCGCACGCGGTTCAGGCGCTGCAGGCTCAGCACCACCTGGGTGCCGCTGGTGTCTGGGGTGCCGCCGCCCACCAGGCCGGTGTGGCCGCCCTGGGGCACCATGGCCACGCCGGCGTCGGCGCAGGCGCGCACCACGCTTGCTACATCTTTGGTAGCGCCCGGCCTAACAATGGCAAGGGCCCGGCCGTGATAACGCTTGCGCCAGTCGCGCTCCCAGGGGCTCAGGTCGGCGCCGCTGTCGTGGGTCAGCACCTGGTCCGGACCCACGGCCTCGCGCAGGCGCTGCAGCAGCGCGGCGTGGTGGGCAGGGGGGGCCGGGGGCGTGTCCATGGTGAGGAGCGGGCGGGCCGGGGCTGGGTTGTGTGCCGAGGGGCGTGCGCGGCGTGACGGCAGGGTGGTGGCGGGGGCAGGGCCTCAGTGGCCGGCTGCCGGGCCCGGTGGGGTGGGGGCCGCAGGGGTAGAGGGAGTGGCGCCCATGGGGTGCATGGGGTGAATGGGGTCCATGGGGCGGCCCTTGGGTTCGGCGGGCGTGTCGGCCGCGGCCAGGGCGCGTGCCTGGGCCAGGCGCATGCGCACGTGCAGGGCGCAGGCCACGAACAGCAGCAGGCACAGCGCCACTTCTGCCATGGCCAGGTAGTTGCTGGGCGCGCGGTCGCTGGTGGCGCGCACCGCGCCTTCGGTGAAGTACAGCCACACCAGCAGGCTGACCCAGCGGTAGGTGTACATGCGGTGCTTGAGCAGGCCGGCCAGCGGCAGGCACAGCGGCAGCACCTTCAGGGCCAATAACGAGCCGCCGGGCCGCACCGGGGCCAGCACCAGCTCCCAGGCCAGGCCGAGCACGATCAGGCCCAGCAGGCTGCCCACGGCCAGCCAGCGCGTCAGCGCCACCGGCGCGCTGGGGGCGCTGGTCACGGGGAGAGTGGGTGTGGCGGCGGCGGGGGGCATTGGGACGGCAGGGGCGGTGGGAACAGTGGGGGCAGCGGTCATGGCGCGGGCAGGGGGCAGGGCAGGGAGCAGGACAGGGCAGAGGGCAATGACGCAGGGGCCGCAGGGGCGGGGGCAGCAGGCGTGGGCATGGGGGGTGGCATCATTGGGCCATGAGTCAACTTTTGAGGGCGCGGCTGCGGGTGTGGCTGCAGCAGCGCCAAACCGAATTGTCGCGGTTTCCGTGGCGCGCGTCGGCCACCACGCTGCGCGAGCGCTTTCGCGAAGACCGCCTGGGCGTGACCGCCAGCAGCCTGACCTTCACCACCATCATGGCGCTGGTGCCGTTCTTCACGGTGGTGCTGGCGGTGTTCACGGCCTTTCCCATGTTCGCGCAGCTGCAGGACGTGCTGCAGAAGTGGCTGATCGAGAGCCTGGTGCCCGACGCCATCGCGCGGCCGGTGCTGGGCTCGCTCACGATGTTCGCCACCAAGGCCAGCAAGCTCGGTGTGGCAGGGGTGGCCTTTCTGCTGGCCACGGCGCTGGCGCTGATCTTCACCATCGACCGCACGCTCAACAACATCTGGCGCGTGCCGCGCCTGCGCCCGCTGGGCCAGCGAGTGCTGATCTACTGGGCCGCCATCACGCTCGGGCCGCTGCTGCTGGGCGGCAGCCTGGCGGTCACCTCTTACGTGCTGTCGGCCTCCAAGGGGGTGGTGGGGGCGTTGCCGGGCGGCGTGCGTTTTCTGCTGGACGTGCTGGAGTTCCTGCTGCTGGCCGCGGGCCTGGCCGCGCTCTACCACTACGTGCCCAACACCCGGGTGCGCTGGGGCCACGCCTGGACCGGCGGGCTGCTGGTGGCCAGCAGCATCGAGCTGGCCAAGAAGCTGCTCACGCTCTACCTGGCCCAGGTACCCACCTACTCCATGATCTATGGCGCCTTCGCGGCCGTGCCGATTTTTCTGCTGTGGATCTACCTGGCCTGGGGCATCGTGCTGGCGGGTGCGGTGGTCACGGCCTACCTGCCGAGTTTTCTGAGCGGGGTGGCGCGCCGCACGCCCGCGCCGGGCTGGCGCTTCCAGCTCGCGCTGGAGGTGCTGCAGCAGCTGCACCAGGCCCGCCCGACCTGGCACAAAGGCCTGACCCTGTCCACGCTGGAGCAGACGCTGCGGGTCGAGGCGCTGCAGCTCGCCCCGGTGCTGGAGGCGCTCAAGGCGCTCGACTGGGTGGGCGAGCTGACCGATGGCGACGGCCGCCACGTGCTGCTGGTGGAGCCGGCCGACACCCCGATCGGCCCGCTCATGCAAAAGCTGCTGCTGGCGCCCACGCCGGCCACCGACGGCCTGTGGAAAAACCCGGGCTGGCCCTCGTCCAGCCTGGCGGACGCGCTATGAATTCAGGAGCATGCGTGTGCTGACGCGGGGGTGAAGCCGGGCCGGCGGTGGCGCCTCGGTCAGCCCAGCCACGCGGCCACGCTCTTGATGCCCAGCACCGTGAGCAGCAGCGAGCCCAGCAGGTGCAGCCCGGCCGTGCCCAGGGCCAGCGCGTAGCGCTGCGCCTGCAGCATGGCCACCACCTCGGCCGAGAAGCTGGAGAACGTGGTCAGCGCGCCCAGAAACCCCGTGACCAGGGCCAGGCGCCAGGCCGGGTCGAGCTGGGGCAGGGCCTCGAACACGCCCACACACACGCCGATCAGGTAGCCGCCCACCAGGTTGGCGGCCAGCGTGCCCCAGGGCAGCAGGCCGCCGGGGTTGAGCCACAGCGCCAGGCCCCAGCGCGACAGCGCGCCAACGCAGGCGCCCACGCAGATGGCCAGCACGGCCAGGGGCAGCGGGGTGGGCAGGACGGTCGGCATGGGGCGGCTCCTTCGGGTCGGGGTGAGTCGGCACAGGGCAGCGGGGCCCATGTGAACGGGGCACGCGGGGCCGCATGGGGTGCACGGGGCGCGTGCGCGCGGCGCTGCCATGTAGGGCCGGGCCAACAGGGTGGGCCCGCACCCGCGTGCCCGCTAGCATACGGGCAAAGCCCGGGCCGGTGTGTGCGCCCGCGCCGCCCCTGCCGAGGACCCCTTGACCCCCACCCCCACCCGCTGGCAATTCTGGATCGACCGCGGCGGCACCTTCACCGACGTCGTGGCGCTGGACCCGCAGGGCCGGCTGCGCACGCACAAGCTGCTCTCGGAAAACCCCGGGCAGTACCGCGACGCGGCGCTGGCCGGCATCCGCCACCTGCTGGGCCTGGCCGCCGACGCGCCCATCACGCCCGACCGCGTGGCCTGCGTGAAGATGGGCACCACCGTGGCCACCAACGCGCTGCTGGAGCGCAAGGGCGAGCCGACGCTGCTGGTCATCACGCAGGGTTTTCGCGACGCGCTGCGCATCGCCTACCAGAACCGGCCGCGCCTGTTCGACCGCCACATCGTGCTGCCCGAGCTGCTGTACTCGCGCGTGATCGAGGCCCACGAGCGCGTGGGT
>CAZKDU010000019.1:0-14976 GCA_964551485.1 uncultured Burkholderiaceae bacterium | reverse complement strand
CACCGGCGCCGATCAGCAGGTCGCCAAAGCCGGCGCGCGCCGCGATGCAGGTCTGGCGGTGGTGGGTGGCGTAGCTGTAGGTCAGGTGATGCGAATGCTCCCACTCGCCGGCGTAGAACACCCGGTCTTCCGGCACAAACACCTTGTCGAACAGCACCACGCCGGTGCTTTGGCCGTACTTGCGGGAGAACAGCGCATCGCCATGCTCCAGCTTCTCGCCGGGGCGGCCGGCCGGGCGGGCGATGATGGTGATGCCCTCGGCGTCGATGGGCACCGCGCAGCAGACGGCGAAGTCGGCGTCCTCTTTCGTCATCTGCCGGCAGGGCATGACCAGGAACTCGTGCACATAGGGCGCGCCGGTGACGATGGCCTTGGCGCCGGAAATGACGATGCCGCGGCGGCCGTTGCGCACGGCGTGGCGCTCGACGATGTGCACATAGGTGTCGGCGTTGCCCTGCTGGTGGGGGCGCCTGCTGCGGTCGCCTTTGCCGTCGGTCATGGCCACGGCCAGCGTCAGGTCGCGGTCCTGCACCTCGTGCAGGTAGGCCAGAAAGCGCTGGTGGTGCTCGGTGCTGCCGCGGGCGTCGTCGATCTTGGCCGTCACCTGGCCCAGCGCATTGAGCGCGTCGTGCACCAGGTAGCGCTGCGCGCAGCCGGTTTCCTGGCAGACGATGCGGGTGGCTTCGAGCTTGTTCAGCAGGTCGCCGGCGCTGGTGTTGATGTGGCTGAGCCGGTTCACGCGTTTGCCGCTGGTGTGCTGGATGGCCGTCATCACCGGCGCCAGCTCGGGCTTGAGCGCGTAGTCGTAGGTCAGCGCGAGTGCGTTGATGCCGGGCTGCAGCTGTGGTGCATCGGCCACGGAGACGATGCGCTGGCCATCCACGAAGACGGTGGGACGAAGCGCGCGCAACGATTCCCGGTAGGCGTTGCCAGTCATCATCATGGTGGTGGGAACAGAAGCGTTCATGGGGTGGTTTAGGTGCATGGAAGAAGCGTTCCAGTTTAAATTTGAACAGTGTTCAATAAAATAATCAAGCGTTCATCCAATCGATGGAAACCCGTTTACATTTAACCGCATGGAATCTCGCCAACTGCGCCAGCAGACCCTCAGTGATGCGCGCCGCGCCTTGGTGCTGGATGCGGCACGCGCCGTGTTCGACGAGCTGGGCATCGAGGGCGCGAGCATCCGCGAGATCGCGCGCCGCGCTGGCTACACGCCGGGGGCCATCTACTCCTATTTCGAGAGCAAAGAGGCCATGTACGGTGTGCTGTTGGCCGAGTCTCTGGACCGGTTGCACCAGGCCGTTGGGGCGGCAGGGCAGGGTGACGTGCTGGTGGCTGGGCAGCGGCTCTTGCTCAAATCCCAGGCATGGTTTGGTTTCTACGCAAACAACCCGCGCGATCTGGACCTGGGTTTTTACCTGGTGCATGGCATGCGCCCACGTGGCCTCACGGTCGAGCTCAACTCCCAGCTCAACCACCGGCTGCTTGAGGCTTTGCAGCCTTGTGAGGTGGCGCTGAGCGAGCTCGGCCTGACCGCTGATTTGGCCCAGCGTGAAAACGCTGCCCTGTTTGCCCACGGCATGGGCTTGTTGTTGCTCCAGCACACCGGGCGCATTCGCGTGTTTGGGCAGAATGCCAGTGAACTGTTTCGCGACTACACCCATCAATTGCTGGCCCGCATTGCGCCCGGCGCTTGAACCAGCCGGCTTGGCTGGGCCCGAGTTTTCCTGAAAGATCCCTTGATGCTGCTCGATGCCAACGACTCCCAACTGGTGCTGATCGACTACCAGACCCGTTTGATGCCAGCGATCCACGACGCTGCCGCCGTGCTGGCCAATGCACTGCGGTTGGCACATGCGGCAGCGCTGTTGCAGGTGCCCTTGTGTGCCACGGCGCAGAACCCGGACCGGCTGGGACCGAACGTGCCTGAGTTGCAGGCCGCCATCGAGGCGGCACAGGGCCGGGTGTTGGACAAAATGCGTTTTGGTGCTTGCGCCGACGGCTTGGGCGATTGGCTGCGGCCGTCAGCGCCGGCGCCTCGCGGCAACGCCCGCAGCCTGCCCAAGCACCTGCAGAAGCCGGCGCCGGCCCAGCCCGCGCGGGGCAGTGTGGTGCTGGCGGGTTGCGAGGCCCACGTGTGCCTGCTGCAGACCGCATTGGGCCTGCTGGAAGAAGAGTTTGAGGTCTGGGTCGTGACCGATGCCTGCGGCTCGCGCACCGAACGCAACCGCGACGCAGCGTTTGACCGGCTGGCGGGTGCCGGCGCCGAACTGGTCACCACCGAGATGGTGCTGTTCGAGTGGCTGGCCACGGCCGAGCACCCTCAGTTTAAAGCGGTGCAGGCCCTGATCAAGTGAGCCGAGGTCGGTGGGCCCAGCTCAGTGTTCGTGGGTGATCTGCAGCAGCTGACCCAGGCTCAGTTGTTGGCCACCCTGCAGGCCTTCGGTCCGTGACTGGATGCGCCAAGTCAATTCACCCAGTTCAGTCAGTCGGCTGACCATGGGTCGGGCTTGGGCACCGATTTTTTCGATCAGCACCCGAGCGTCACCGATCAGCCCCCACACCCTGTCGAGGTCCGGAACCTGAGGGCGCAGTTCCCGGCGCATCCGTTCAATGCGTGCGCGCAGGCGGGCTTTGTGCGGCTCCGTGAGCACACTACAGGCGTTGAGAGCACTTTGCAGCTGGCTGATCAGCTCCTCCATGCGTTGCAGATCTTGGGCATCGAGTTGGTAATGGCCATCTGGCTCTGGCTCGGTCACCACCCCAAGCGATTGGCGCACGTTGGCCTTGATCTGTTCGATGCGTTCTTGCGACTTGATCTGGGTGCACTCCTTGACCAGCCGGTTCAGGTACTGGTTGATGGCTGTGCAATCCTCTTTGATACGGCCGCGCAAGCTGGGGGCTTCGATGCGGATCTTCAGCAACCCCGAGTCCAGCACTGTGCTGACCACGGCATAGGCCTCGCTCAGCACCTCATAATCGCGGTCTTGCCAGCCTTGCACGGCCTGCTGTGACACGCGGTCAAAAGCCACTTTGCAGACCTGCATGCAGCCGATCAGTGGTTGGCTGCGCAGTGAGGCGATGAATTCGTTGGTGAACAGCACACGATCCTTTGTCAGAACGCCCAAAAAGGTCCCTGCCGGTTGCCGGCGTTTCGCCCCTCGATGGCGGTGTAAACACGGCGGTTGAAGAAGAACGGCAGGCCCCAATCGAAATAGCTGATACCGCTGAAGATGCCCGTGGTGGAGGCGCCCATCAATGCGGCCCCCGCCCAGTTGAAGATGTTGCTCACATCAACCACGGTGAAGTTCACGGCACCGCTGGTGCCGCCGCTTGGGGACTGCAGCACCGCCGTGAGCGACTGCGGCGAAGCAGGGCAGAAGAAGCTGGATGACCATGTGCAGGTGCTCAGCGAAGCATCCGGGAAGAAAATGCCATTGGAGCCGCTGTCAATGAAGCTCTTCGAGAAGGTTTTGCCACCGTAGCTGGTGGTCAGGTAGCCATTGCTGGTGGGGTAGACCGTGGCTGTGCCCAGGCGGTTGTTGGCCAGGGTCTCGATGCCGAAGGTCATGGTGCCTGTGACGCTGGAGGCGCCAGTCACTGGCACGGCAGGCAGCTCGAGGATGACCCCGTTGTTGTTGATCTGGAATTGGCTGACCGGGTTGGTGACCTGGCTTGTCAACGCCACAGTGCTGCCGCTGCAGACCCCGGCGGTGCTGCATGTGAAGTACTGGTTGTTGAGTGCATTGCTGACGCAGGTGCTCCCACAGTCCTGTTTGTAGAGACCTACGCCCAAGATGCCCTTGGCGCCAATCGCCGCCAGTGAGCTTTTGTTGGCTCCGGCCGATGCACACGCTGGGGGGACGCTGCCGAAATGGCTGGCTGGGTCCGCAATCAGCTGGATCGGCAGGTTGCTGGCCACTTCACCGCCAAGGCGAACGTCGGCCACGCGCACGCTGCCCCAGGTGAATCCGTCAGCAAAGTGTGCGCATTCTCCAAGGAGGCCACCACCAGGGGTGGAAATGCCGGGCAGGGTGAAGGCGTTGTCGAACACGTCTGGCGCCACCAGGCGCAGGCCATAAGAGCCGGTGTCCACCAGCACATGGTCAATCGTTTGGCAGGTCTGGGTGCCGGGTTGGCAGATGGTCACGTCCACGTAGGGGATATTGATCACACCACTGGCCCCAGATGGCCCTTTGTCCACCACCAGGGGCACCATGTTGCTGGCCAACGCCACATTGAGGCTGAGCACAGGGGTGCTGACGCTGACCCCTGAGCCACCAACGCTGAGCAGACTGCTGCTGGAGGCGCTGCCACCCGAGCCACTGGTGGCTGAAGCCACTGCGGTGCTGGTGCTGGTGGGGCCTGATCCACCCCCGCCGCCGCACGCGCTGAGCAGAACCAGCAGGACAGTGATGCACATGCACCTGATGGGGTCGAAACAGGCCGACAGCACAGAAGGCATGTCCATGGCAAGCGGCCGGCTCACTGGATTTGCTCCGCTTGGATACCGGCCGGTAGTTGGCCAGGCAGGTAGGCGCTGCCGTAGTAGGCGCGCATCATGCCGCCAGACTCGACCACCAGCGCCTCGCTCTTGATCTGCAGTTGGGTGCGGCCGGCATGGGGGTGTTTGGCCGCTTCACGCACCAAAGTGTTGAAATGCTGGTCACCGATCAAGCGACGCAGATCGGGCATGGTCGGGCCTTCCCAGGCCACGGCAAATACCCGTTGGCGCACGTCGAGGTATTCGCGCACCGTGGTGCCAGCCTCGGTGGTGAAAGTTCTGACGCTGTAGCTGGGGTTGGTGGATGACACAACAGCCAGACCAGGTGTGTTGGCCTGGCCTTCACCACCCAGGACCGCATGAACTTGGGTCGACCACAGCACCCCCAGGCTGATCAGCAACGTGTGCAATGTCCTCATGTCTGGCGGTTCCCCTGGTGTGTGCGTGTCTTTTTCCGTTTATCGACGCCAGGGGTCTGGGGCTTGAATGTGGTGCATACGTCAAATCTTTTGATTAATACAATGTATGTTATGTAAATATAAAGATGAGAAACATCGACAATGGACTATGCTTCAGGGACTCGCGATGCGCTGCCGCGTCAGCGCCAGAGCGCGTCGACGTGGTGCGACAGCTCGACGCCGACGCCTTCGAAGTTGAAGGCCACCGTGGGCACGCCGTGCTCGTTGAACGGCGCACCCAGGGCAATTTCGCCTTTGCCGTAGAGCACACACTCCTCGCGGCGCAACACCAGCTCAGTCTCGCTGCCGGCAAAACGCACCCAGGTGCCATAACTGCTCAGGTCGGTCAGCACGAACGCTCCGTTGCGCCACCACACGCGGGCGTGCAGGCGGGAGACGCGCGGGTCGTTGACGACGAACTCGGCGTCATTGGCGCGCCCAAGATGGATGGGCAGGCTCGCCGGTGGAAACGAGGCGTTTTCTTCCTGCCAAGACAGTGCAATCGGGCCCAGCATGGAGTCGGCGCCTGAAGTGGTCTGCAGGCTACCGGGTTGGGTCATCAGGTCGGCACTGGCTTCGGGTTGCCACTCGATGCGGCACACCGCGCAGGGTTCGGCCTTGCCACGGATGTGGATCAGGCCAAGGTTGCGAAAACGCACGCCGCTGGCCTTGAGCACGTCGTCAGGAACCGTGTCTGAGGCCCAGATCTCGTGCGGACCCGACAGATCGCTCAGGCGCGAGGCCAGGTTGACGGCATCACCAAACAGGTCGCCGTCGACCAGCATGATCTCGCCGCAGGCCACCCCCACCTTGATGCCCATGCGCAGGTTGTTCGGCCATTTGAGGATGCGTTTCTGGTGGCTGCTCTGGATGTCCACCACCGCGGCCACGGCCTGGTGACGGTCGGCAAACACGGCCATCACGCCATCGCCCAAGGTCTTCACCACACGCCCTGTATGGGCCTCGCAGACATGGCCGATCCACTGCGTCAGCCGTGTCACGGCCTGCGTGGCCTTGGCGTTGCCCAACAGCTCGAACACGGCGGTGCTGCCCGTGAGGTCGGCAAACACCACCGTGGCAGTGACGGGCTTGCCGAGGGCGCGAGTTGGGGACATGGCCGCAGTTTAGAGCATCTGCCCTGGCGGCTGTGACCGGATCTGACCCCCGTGCAGGGGGCTTTTCACCGGGGCAGTCAGGTCTCAGGGCAATGTCACGGTCAATTCCACCAGCGAGTGTGCCGGCAGGGTCACGCTCAGTGGGAACGCGGTCCCGGGCACCACCAGCGGGGTGAAGTCGGGGCGTGGGCTGGCGTCGTTGGCGCCGGCAAACGCATCGCTGGTGGTCAGCACCCGGGCGCTGGCCGAGACAATGCCGCCCCCCTGCCCTGGTGACGCTGGTGACGCGTGCCGAGGCGTAGCTGCGGTTGGTCAGCAACACGCGCAAGAGTTTGCCATCCTGGTGTGCCAGGACCGACACTTCCGGGGTGGCGCTCTGGGCGGGCACAGCGCCCACGGCGGCGTTCGAGAAGGTCGGGCCCTGCACAGTGACACCCAGTCGTGTGCCCTTCATGGCACTGCTGAATGCGCTGTGCACCACCCCGGCCGGCCGCAAGGTGCTGTCAAAGCCCACGGCGCCGAACGAACCTTCCTGGCTGAGTGCGTACTGGTTGGCCAGCTTCACCTCCGGATCGGCATCGAACAGGCTGTACGAGTTGGCATTGACCAGCCCCCCTGCCAGGCTGGTGATGTAGCCGTCGGTGAACAGATTGCCTGTGGTGAACAGTGGCGCGAATTCCGTGATGGCCAGCGGTGGTGGTGCCGTGCCACGGATCCGGACCTACTCGGCGCGCACGTTCACGAAGTCTTGCTTGGTGACCACGGCGGCGGCCATGGCGGCTTTGAACAAGGACTCTTGCGAGGGGTTGCTGTTGTCAATGACCAACGGCAGGTAAGCGTCGTGCAGGGCCAGCATGTCCACGGCCTGGGTCAGGCCGCCGAACACCACCGGCAGGTAGTCGGGGTAACGTGTGGCCACCACGCTGCCAAGGGTCGGGTAGCGCGCCGGCAGCAGCACCTTGATGCTGGGGTCGGCGGCCTTCATGGCCGCAATGAATTCGTTGGCGCGGGCCACAAACTGTGCCGGCGTCAGGTCCAGGTCTGAGCGGCCGTCAACCTTGAGGTAAGGCTCGTTACCGATCTCCCAGTAGGTCACCTTGGGCAGCGGGCCGAGCGGGCCGTTGCGCACCGTCTTGTTGACGTAGTTGACCCAGTCCACCGCCTCGCTGCTGCTGGCGGTGACCACGTTGACTGTGATCATGGCTTCGGCGCCGGTCAACTGGCACAAGGCCAGGAACTCGTCGGTGCCAAACAGCACCTTCTGCGGCCCGCGGCTGAACGGGCTCGGGGATTCGGTGCGTGCCGACAGCGGGCCCACGCCGGCTTTCCAGCGGTAGGTGTCGGAGAAGGTGCCACCAGGGTAGCGCAGCAGCGTGGGCGCCATGCGCTGCACGGCCGCGAGCTTGGCGGGGTCGAAACTCACGGTGTTGGGCTGGATCATCCCATCGCCGTTGTCGTACCAGACCGCGTTGCTGCCCAGCAGCAGGCGCTTGGCGCTGCCGGTGGCGGAGTTGTCGATCGTGACGGTAACATTGGTCTGTGTGTTGCCCGTGCTGCCCCCGGTGCCGCCGCTGCCAGAGCCTCCAGCGGGTCTGGCCAATGCCACGGCGTTGGTTTCGTTGGAGTCGCCGCTGGTGCCCACGTCGTTGACGGCGCGCACCTTGAAGTAGTAACGCACGCCACCCGTCAAGCCACTCACGGTGGCTGTTGCAGCGGTGATGCCAGTCAGCACCGGGGTGGCGGCCTCGTTGCCTGGGCTCAGGCCTTGGTACACGTTGTAGCTGGTGGCACCGCTGACTGCGTTCTAGGTCAGGCTCACCTGCTCAATGCCCGCCACTGAGCTCAGACCCGTAGGGGATGCCGGTGCGGATGGCGCCAATGCCATGCCCTGAACGGCCTGCGCCCAGGCCATCAGACAGAAGAACAGGCACCAGATCGGGCGGGGAATGAAGGCAAGTGTCCGGTGGCTCATTGTGGTGCTTCCTGTGGCCTGGTCATGGGCATGAAGGTGGTGCAAAGACGGATGGCAGCGGCCGAATATAGCGACAAAACCACCGGCTGCCGGGAGATGGGTGTTTAAACAACAGCCATGTGGGCCTCTGGAGGCAACCGCCGGACGACAGTGCATGAATTGAGCCAGCCCAACGCGGCGCAGCCCAGGCCGCCCAAGCGTGTGCCGCATGTGTGCGCCATGCCGCCACAGGTTGCCGTGGCGGCATGGGCTCAGCCGGCGTGCGGGGTGTGGTGCGACGACCCTTCGGCGTGGCCCCAGAACAGCAGCGCGTCGCGCCCTTCGACCGCCAGCGTGACCGGCGCCCCCACCGGCAGCAGCACCTTGGTAGGCACGTGGCCGAACGGCAGGCCGCCGAGCACCGGCACGCGCGGGCTGCGGCGGCCGGGCCGGCCCGCCAGCTGGGCCTGCAGCCAGGCAGCCACGGTGTCTAGCTTGAAACCCTTGTCGTGCCCAGGCACCAGCTTGTACTGGGTGAACTGGCCCAGCAGCACGGCCTGCTGGCGCGCCAGCAGGCCGCTGTGCAGCAGCTGGGTCAGCATGCGCTCGATGCGGTAGGGGTGTTCGCCCACGTCTTCCAGGAACAGCACCCCGCCCTCTACCACCGGCAGCCAGGGCGTGCCGATCAGCGACACCAGCACCGACAGGTTGCCGCCCCAGAGGGTGCCGGTTTTCTGCCATTTCTGTGTGCTGGAATCGATCTCGGCCCTTGCCGGCTCTTGGTCAGACGCTACGGAATGTGTAGCAGTCCGGGGTTTTCTTGGGGCAGGCAGGCGCCAGCCGGCGCCCTCCCCCTGGCCGTGCAGCAAGTCGTCGAAACAAGCTTCCATGATCGCGTCTGGGCTGCCGTCGGCCTCGACCTGGCCGCCGAAGTCCTCGCCCAGGGCCGGGCCGGCCCAGGTGACGGCGCCGGTCTGGGCCAGCACCGCGTTCTGGAAGGCGGTGAAGTCGCTCAGGCCGACGAACTGCGTGCCCCGTTCGATGGCGCGGGCCACGGCGCGGTAACGGATCTGGGGCAGCAGCCGCGTCAGCCCGTAGCCGCCGCGCGAGATCAGGGCCACGTCGGCACCGCTGGCGGCGGCCCGCTCGATGGCGGCCAGGCGGGTCGCGTCGTCACCGGCAAAGCGCATGTGGCTGGCCAGGGCGGCGCTGTCGAGCTCCACCTCGTGGCCCAGCGCCTTCAGGCGCGCCACACCGCGGCGGAACGCGGCCTTGTCGCGCACGGCGCTGGAGGGGGAGTAGATGTAGATGTGTTTGCTGCTCATGTCGGGCTGAAGTATCCCACTGCCGACCTTGCCGCCCTGCTCCGGGCCACGGGCCGCTCGGCCCTGCTGCGGCACCTGCCGGCACCGGCTGCTCAGGCCGGTGGGCTGAAATGCCGCAGCGCCAGCTCGGCGATGCGCTTGCCGTGCTCGGGCACGAAATGCCCGGCCTCGGGCAGGCGCAGCGGAGGTGGGCAGCCGCGGATCTGTGTGTGCAGGGCGGCCATCACCGGCTCGCCCAGCACCGGGTCCTGCTGACCAATGGCCATGAGGCTGGGCCCGCGCCACTGCTGCAGCCAGAAGTCGCGCGCCGCACGCGACAGGGCCGCGCCCGCGTCGTCGGGGTGCTCGGGCACCCGCGCCGGGAAGGCGCGCAGCGCGGCGCGGTGGCCGCGGTCGGGGAATGGGGCAGCGTAGGCTGCGCACTCCGCGGGGCTGAGCTGCGGGTTGCCGCGCGCGAACAGGCGTGCCAGGTCGTAGCCAGGTTTCTTGGCGCACATCTCGCGCCAGGCCAGGAAGCCCGGTGACAGCGGGGCCTCGCCGGTGGCCAGCAGGGTGTTCATGACCAGCAGGCCGGCATAGCGCCCGGGCGCGGCCATGGGCAGGGTCAGGCCGAGCAGGCCACCCCAGTCCTGCACCACCAGCACCACGCGCTGCAGCGCCAGCCGGTCGACCAGCTCGAGCAGCACCTGGCGGTGCCAGGTGAAGTGGTGGGCGCCCTCTTTCTTGGGCTTGTCGCTCTTGCCGAAGCCGATCAGGTCGGGCGCCACCACTCGATGGCCTGCGGCCAGCCAGACCGGCAGCATCTTGCGGTACAGGTAGCTCCAGGCAGGGTTGCCATGCAGGCACAACCAGGTCAGCGGGGCCTGGCGCGGGCCCTCGTCGAGGTGGTGCAGGCGCAGGCCGGCCAGGCTGGGCAGGTCACTCAGGTAGTGCGGCGCCCAGGGGTAGCCGGGCAAGCCGGCAAAGCAGTGGTCGGGCGTGCGCACGGCGTCGTCGCGCAGCGGGTGCTGGCGCTGGTGCGCCTCGCGTTGGGCCTCGCGCCGCCCCTGGAAGAAGCCTTGCAGCAACGCTGCGCACTCGTCGGCACGCACCCCGCCCTGCACACTGGTGTGGTGGTTGATCTGGCTGTGGCCGAACAGGTTGAGCACCGAGCCGGCGGCGCCGCTCTTGGGTTCGGTCGCACCGTAGACCACCCGCGCCAGCCGGCTGTGCAGCACTGCGCCGCTGCACATGGCGCAGGGTTCGAGCGTCACGTACAGCGTGCAGCCGTCGAGCCGGAAATTGCCCAGGGCCTGGGCAGCCTGGCGCAGCACGCTGATCTCGGCATGGGCCGTGGGGTCATGGTCCTGGCGCGGCGTGTTGTGGCCGCTGGCCAGCACCTGGCCGTCCTTGACCAGCACGGCGCCCACGGGGACCTCGCCCAGCGCCACGGCCTGGCGCGCCTGGGCCAGTGCCAGGCCCATGAAGTGGTGGTCGTCAGGGGGCGCCATGCTATGAAAAACGCAGCAGACTCATGAGATCTGGCAAGGGCTCAGGGCCTTTTTTTCTCATGGCGTGGCGGGCAGACCCAGCCGGGTCATCCAGGCCGCCAGGGCCTGTTCGTCGGGGGTGCCCCGGGCGTAAGCCGCGTGCATGGCGGCATGGGCTTCGGGCCGGTGCTGGTTGAGCTTGATCTTGCATTCCAGCCGGTTCACCTGCAGTTCGAAGGCCATGATGCCGTTGAGCATGCGGTGGGTGTAGTTCTCGTCCAGCCCGCGCCACTGGGCAGCGTAGGCAGGTTCGTGGTCGCCGATCAGCTGCTTGAGCAGGCGGTCCTTGGCCTCGGGCGCATCGACCAGTGTGGCCTGCACCCTGCAGTGCACGGCCAGGTAGTTCCAGGTCGGCACGCGCGCCAGGTCGGGGTAGACGCTGGGGGACATGTAGGCGTGGGGCCCGAGGAAGGTCACCACCGCCTGCGGCCGTGCCTGCAGCAGGCGCCAATGCGGGTTGGGCCGCGCCACATGGCCCAGCAGCGTGAGGGGAGCGTCCGGCGCCTCAGGCTCGACCAGGTGCAGTGGCAGGTGGGTGACGAATGGCAGGCCATCCTCGTCGCACGAGATCAGGCTGGCGAATGGGTGGGCGCGCATCAGCGCCAGCGCGTGCTGGCGGTCTTTGGCCTCGAACTGCGGGGGCAGGTACATGCCGGGTCAGCCCTGGGTCATGCAGAAGATGGCGAGCTTGTTGCCGTCCAGGTCGCGGAAGTAGGCGCCGTAGAAATGGCCGCCGCGCCCCCCCGGGGCGCCCTCGTCCTTGCCGCCGAGTGCCAGGGCCTTGGCGTGCACGGCCTGCACCTGTTCGCGGTTGGCCGCGGCCAGGGCCACCATGGTGCCGTTGCCCACACAGGCCGGCTGGCCGTCGAACGGGGTCATCACGGCGAACATGGGGCGGTTCGGTTGGGTGGCGTAGCCCACGCCGCGGCCCAGGTCCATGGCGCGCTGGGCGCCCAGCACGGCGAACAGGGTGTCGTAGAACGCCAGGGCACGCGGCAGGTCGTTGGTGCCCACGGTGGTGTAGCCGATCATGAGGGTCTCCTCGTTCAGTGCAGAGGCTTGCCACTGTAGCGGATGGCCAGCGCCGATGCAGTGGCCGTGGCGGCCGGGGGGCACAATGCAGGGCCGGTGGCGCCCCAAGCGGCGCGGCCGCGCTCAGCCCCGCCATGCAAGACCGCCTGTTCGACGACGACCCGCTGCCCCCTACCCCGCCAGTCGCACCCGCCTCACCCGAGGCCAACGACCCTCCACCGCGCGGCGGGCGGTCCCGCGTGCTGCCCTGTGCGCCCGACCCCGCGTTGCAGGCCCTCGCCGCCGGCCTGCCGTCAACGCTGCGCCTGGGTACGTCGTCCTGGAGCTACCCGGGTTGGGACGGCCTGGTCTGGCAAGGGGGATACAGCGACACCCAGCTTTCGCGCCAGGGTCTGGAGGCCTATGCCCAGCACCCGCTGCTGCGCGCGGTCAGCATCGACCGCGGTTTCTACCGGCCGCTCACGGCCAGCCAGTTCGCGCGCTACGCAGCCCAGGTGCCTGACGACTTTCGTTTTGTGGTCAAGGCCCCCAGCCTGGTGTGCGATGCGCTGGTGCGGGGCGAAGACGGCCGTGGCCTGCAGGCCAACCCGGCGTTCCTGGACGCGGCGCTGGCCACGCAAGAGTTCGTGCAGCCTGCGCTCGACGGCCTGGGCCACAAGATCGGGGCCCTGGTGTTCCAGTTGAGCCCGCTGCCCGGTCCCTGGCTGTCGCGCCTGCCCGAACTGTTGCAGCGCTTGGCGCGCCTGCTGCAGGCCCAGCCGGCGCTGCGGCCGCTGGCGCCTGACGCTGTGCTGGCCGTTGAGGTGCGCGACCCGGCCCTGGTGTCGCCCGAGCTGGCCGCGGTGCTGCGTGCCACCGGGGCCACTTACTGTCTGGGCCTGCACCCCAAGCTGCCGCCTCTGGCCGAGCAACTGCCCCTGTTGCGCGCGCTCTGGCCCGGTCCGCTGGTCTGCCGCTGGAACCTGAACCCTGTGCATGGCGCCTACGGCTATGAGGACGCTGCCGCGCGCTACAGCCCCTACGACCGCCTGCACGACCCCGACTTGCCCACCCGCACCCTGCTGGCCCGCACCGTGGCCGGCGTCACAGGCGCCGGGCAGAGCGCCCTGGTGACGGTGAGCAACAAGGCCGAAGGCTGCGCCCCGCTGACGGTGCGGGCGCTGGCCGAGGCGGTGCAGGCGCAGCGCGGGCCGACGGGCTGAACCGGGGCGACGAAAAAGCCATTGGGGGGCACACGACCGGCTTCACGGTGCCGTCGGGGCACCAGTCACCGGGAGCCATGGGCTCAGGGCTGCTCGGCGATCGCCTTGAGGTTGGCCAGGCCCGTCTCGAAGTCCTTGCCGACCATGCGGTCCATGTCGAAGAACAGGCCCATGAGCTTGGCCATGAAAGGCTGCGGGCCGTGCATGGCCCACAGCACATGGGTGCTGTCGCCACGCTGCTCCAGCACGAAATCGGCCGTGTTGTGGGCCTCGAACGGCTTGAGGAAGTCAAGCTGGATGCTCAGTTGTGTGGGCGCCGTGGCCTGCCGGATCTCCATGCGGCCCTGGCCCACCTTGTTGTTGCCGTGCCAGGCGTAAACGGCGCCGGGCCCGCTGGTTGCGCCACTGTGCTCGCGCTGCAGGGCCGGGTCGAGCTTCTCCCAAGGCGACCAACGCTGCCATTCATGGAAGTCTTGCAACAGCGCATAGACTTTGGGCGCGGGCGCCTGGATGTCGATGGCGCGCTGCACCCGGAAACGGTCAGGCCGTGTGGCCGCCAGACCCAGCATCACCACCACCGCGATCACCACGACGAGCACCAGGATCTTGAGCATCTGCGCCTCCAACAAGGAACTTTGAGCGCATCATAAACACCGGGCTGTGTGGCGATGGCGCAGGCATCAAGTCCGCCGGGCAGGCCCTTCTTCAGCGCGCCCGGTTGAACGTGTCGGCAAAAGATTTGGTCTTGGCGGTGTTCATGGCTGCCAGATTCAAAATCTGAGACGTTGTGGCGGGGGTGGTGGAGGTACCGGTCAATGTGAAGGTGTAGGCGTAACCAATGCCGGTGTACACGCCAGCGTCATCGCAACCGGACAGAGTCAGCGCGAGGTTGAACACATTTTTCCCCGAGGGCCTGGGGGTCAAGGTTCCTGCATACGTGCACTTGGAAATGGGGTTGAAGCCAGCCAGGCTACCGTTTGCGCTGACGACGATAGATGGGGCCGTAGAGAGGGGATTGCCCGGGAAGTCCCCAGCCACTCCCTGAATGGAGGCTGGGTTGTTGTAGCGGTATTCATACTTCCGGTCAGATTCGCTTCCCAAGTAGCGGTCTGGCGGTAAGGTGAGGTCAACCGTCTCGATGTATCCAGTGGCAATCGGAGAGCTGTAGCCTGGTGGTAAAACAGTAACCAGCGAAGTTTGGTCAGCAGAACTGTCAATCCTAAAAATAGGTTGGGCAGCCAGTTGGTTGCTGTTGATCGACATGAAGGTGCTTGAAGACTCAAACACCAAACTGGTGGTGGCGGTGGTTGAGCTGGTGCTAGACGCGGGGGTTGTAAGCCCACCCACGTTGCTGATCGTGGTGGTAGAGGATGTCAAAGCACTGGCTATGTGGAAATTTCCCTGCGCAAAAAAGCGAGGTTGTGAGTTCGGGCCTGGCAGGCTAGTGATCCATGTTTCACCATCCTCCAAGACCATCATGAATGCAGCACTCGTGAGCCCTGAGAAAGAATTGGATTGATAACTAAAGAAGCCTTGCTTCATCTTCTGAGTCAGCGGGGCGGTGGCCGGACTGGTGTCGCCTCCTCCTCCACCACAACCTTGAATGAACAAAACAGTGGCCGCAATAGCCAGCAGCGCGAGCGGTTTCATGGTGTGTGACAGCATGGCAGACTTGATGTTGTGATGTACCACTTTATCTGATCGATCATTTGTCTGTGCCCGTGGTTGTTGGCGCCTGCTGTGTGGCTGGCGGGGGCCACACACCGCCGCTCAACAGCGCAGGCAGGCCAAATAGGCAGCCTTCAGGTTGGCATCATTCCCACTCAATGGTCGCCGGCGGCTTGCTGCTCACATCAT
>CAZKDU010000018.1:8880-15065 GCA_964551485.1 uncultured Burkholderiaceae bacterium | reverse complement strand
AAGCCATCAAGTACGGCGTGCGCAAGATCAACATCGACACCGACATCCGCCTGGCCATGACCGGTGCGGTGCGCAAGTTCATGCACGAGAACCCCGAAAAGTTCGACGCCCGTGAATGGCTCAAGCCCGCCCGCGAAGCCGCCAAGGCCATCTGCAAGGCCCGCTACCTGCAGTTCGGCTGCGAAGGCCAGGGCGGCAAGGTCAAGGGCGACAGCCTGCAGGTCGTGGCTGCCAAGTACGCCAGGGGCGAACTGGCCCAGGTGGTGAACTAAGCCACAGGGAATGCCTCAGCCAAAAGGCCTCTGCGGGCAACCGCAGAGGCCTTTTGTTTGGTGAATGACGGTTACGTCAGGCCGACAGGGTTGCGATGCTGAGCACGGAGCCCATGTTGGTCGTGCCGATCAGCTCGATCACGAGGTCGCCATCGGCCTGAAAGCCGGCTTGGTTGTTGCGGTCCACCACCAGGTAGGTGCCCTGGACAGCGCCGGTGAGCTGCACCAGTGCGGCTTCGCCCACTTCGGCGTCCCGCATCACAAATCCCAGAACCAGGTCCAAAGGGGCTGCGTGAGTGCTGTGAAATGATCGGGTGCTGGTGCTCAGCGGGGCGCCGCCGTCAAAGTGGAAGCGGTCCTGGGCGAAGTCGAAGCCGTACACGGTGTCGTGCTGGGCCAGCAGCGAGTCGCTGGCGGCGCCGAAGCTGTAGACGTCGGCGCCGTCTTCGCCTTGCAGCAGGTCAGCCCCCGCGCCACCGGTCAGGGTGTCGTTGCCAATCCCTCCATCAAGGAAATCGTCGCCGTTGCCGCCAAACAGCCGGTCATTGCCGTTATTGCCGTAGATCTGATCGTTGCCGTCGCCACCATGCATCACGTCATCGGTGGGGTGGTACAGCGTGACACCGAACAGTGACACCGCGGTGTCGCCGTACATGATGTCGTCACCGCTGGTGCCGTTGTAGATGTTGAACAGTTTGGCGTTCAGCTCGTTGCTCAGGGACTTGGTCAGTGCCATGGGATCTTCCAGTTGAATTGATCAGACCGGCCTGTCTTGGTGTGCATACCGGTGCGGCAGATGTGCAATTCCCGGACCAAGGGTGTGGTGGTGTTCAACACCCACTGCATAAGGTGTGCCGTCTGTGCACACAGTGGTGGATTTCAGAGGGGAAGAGCGCCGTGACGGTGTGGTGCAGGCATTGGACGTGGCCGTGACACCCAGGTTGTCAGGTGAGGCGTGGTGTTGAGGCGATGGGGCAAAGATCGCGGTGGTTGGGGCAAATCACGCAGTGCTGTCAAAAAGCAATGCCGTGTTTTTCCAATCGGTAGCGCATGGTGTCGCGGCTGATGCCCAAGCTGCGGGCTGCTTGCGAGACGTTGTTGTGTGCCTGAATCAAGGCCTGCAGGAGCAGTTCGCGCTCCATCGCATCCAGCTTGGAGCTGTCGTCGGTGAGGGGGGGGCGTTCACTGGGCAAGCGCTCTGGCGCCGGCGCGCGAGACGCGGGCAGCATCAGGTCGGTCTCGTGCAGGTTGTCGCTGCTGGCGAGCAGAACCGCCTGTTCCATGACGTTGCGCAACTCGCGCACGTTGCCAGGCCAACTGTGTTGACGGATGGCCAACTCGGCCAAGGCATCCAACGCCAGCCGCCCTTTGCGGTAGCGCTGGGCGAACACCTGGCAGAAATGGCGGGCCAGCAGCAAAGCGTCGTCGCCACGCTCGCGAAGCGGGGGTATGGGGACCTGCAACACCCGAAGGCGGAAGTACAGGTCGGCACGAAACAGGCCTTGGGCGACCCGGTTCTCCAGGTCCTGGTTGGTGGCTGCGATCAGCCGCACATTGACCTGGCGTTCCTGGACCGCACCCACGCGGCGGAAACGGCCATCTTCGATGACCTTCAGCAGTTTGGCCTGCAGGCTGAGTTCCATGTCACCGATCTCGTCGAGGAACAGCGAACCCCCGTTGGCGGCCTCCAGCAGGCCAATGCGGCGTTCTTTGGCGTCGGTGAACGCACCACGCTCATGGCCAAACACCTCGGTTTCCAAGAGGTTGCTGGGGATGGCGGCACAGTTGATTTCAATGAAGGCTTTGTGGGCACGTGTGCTCTGAAAGTGGCAGGCGCGGGCCACCAGTTCCTTGCCTGTACCGGTTTCACCGGTGATCAGGATGGGAGGCAAGATGCCGTCACCGTCGACTTGGGCAATGCGCGTGATGCGTTGCTGCATGGCCTCGATGGACGCATGTGTGCCCAAGATCGTGTACTCGGGTGAACGTTCCCGGGCTTCCAGATACTGCAGACGGCCAGAGTCGCGTTGCGTCTGCAGCAGGGTCTCCAGCCGCACCGACAGGTCGCGCAAAGACACGGGCTTGGTCAACAGGTCGGTGGCACCGGCTTTCATGGCCTCCACCGCCAGTTCGATGGTGCCGTGACCGGTGATGAGCACGATGGGCACTTGGGCATCGGTTGCACGCACCCGCTGGATGAGTTCCAGACCTGTGCCGTCGGGCAACCGGTAGTCCAGCACGATGGCATCGGGCCGATGTGCCTGCGCCAGTGCCATGCCCTCCTTCAAGCTGCTGGCCATGTCCACCGAGTGACCGACACGTGCAAGGAACTTGGCGGTGTTTTTGAGAAAAGTTTCTTCGTCGTCGACGATGAGGATGTTGGACATGACTCAAGCCCGTGGCAGCGTGAGCGTGACGGCCGTGCCCCCGTTGGGACGGTTGCTGATGGCGATGGTGCCCCCCAGGCGCTCGATGATGCGGCGCGCGAGTGACAGGCCCAGACCCAGGCCCTGGGGTTTGGTGGTGAAAAAAGGGCGAAACACCTGCTGCAGGTCGTCCGTGTGAATGCCTGTGCCCTGGTCACTGACGGTGACCACAACCTGCTGCAGTGATCGGTTGTCAATGGCGATTTCGCAGTGACCGCCAGAGGGCATGGCTTCCGAAGCGTTGGCCAGCAAGCTGTTGACCACCTGCAGCAGCAGCGGGGCATCGGCCATGGCCCTGACATCACCCTCGGGGCGGTCCATCAGCAGCGTCTGCTGGCGGCGGGCGAAAGCCTCGCCATGATCGGTGACGCTGGCGTGGAGCAGCGCAACAATGTCCACCGGCACCCGTGGTGCGTTGCCCTGCTGGGCCAAATGCAAGAGTTGAGTGATGCGGCCCGAGATGCGGTCCACTTCGCGCAGGATGTCATGGGCACTTTCTTCACCATGCTCGCTCATCGCTTCCAGACTCAATTCGGCTGATGAGCGGATGGAAGCCAGTGGGTTGCGGATGTTGTGGGCCACAGAGGCGGCCAGCTCACCCACCGCGGCCAGTGTCTCGGCATCGATCAACTGGCGTCGCTGGGCTTGCAGGGTCCGGTCGGCCCGTCGCACCAAACCGAACAAGCTCAGGTACAGCAGCAGGGCACCCACCAGTGCGGTTGTGCCCACGGTCCACTGTGCGTGTCGGATCGACTCGGTCAAGGCCACAGGCACCTTGTACAGCTCGACTGCACCCACGATGGTGTGTCCATCGCGGGCCTTCACCGGTATGTATGTCTCGACGAAGTAGGCGGCCGCTTCAGACAGCCCTTCATGCTCTTGTTTGGCGCGTTCGTCAGGCGAGATGCGGCCCGCATGCACCACCAGTTCGCCGCGCAGGGCTTCGTCGAGTTCATCGTTCTCGTCAAACTGCCGGCCAATCAGGCCTGGCGTGCTGGACCACAACACCCGCTGGTCGCGGCCATAGATGTTGGTGCGCAGCACATCGCGCATGTTTGCCAGATGCACCACGGAGCCTTGAAATCGCTGAGCCGCCTCTTCGTTGGAGGGGTCAGTCAGATAGTCCAGTGAGCCATCTGACACCAGCACATTCTGTACAAAGTCACGCGAAACAGCGGCTTCTCGCTCAAACAGCTGCTTGGTCAGAAAGTCTGAAATCACCCATGCGTTGCCCAGGGCGATCAGAGAAATCACGACCGCGCTGATGCCGGCAAACCAGGGCAGCAGACGAAACACAGGGGGATGTTCGGTGGTCGGCATGGATCAGGGCAGGCGCGGCTGGGCAGAGCACTATCGTAGCGCCGCCATGCCGCGGCCTGCGGCCCTTGAGCCACGAGCCTGGCGAAGTCGGTTCAGGCCAGTGTCAAACCGGTGACGTCCATCGATACGCTCTGGGTCACCACGCCCACCAGATCGATCAGGTCGCCGCCCGCCGCTTCCCCAGATTGCACGTACACATAGCTGTGAGCGGTGGTTGTACCCAGGCTGTAGTTGGTCAATTTGGCGTTGAACACCACGGTGGTGCCGGCCACGCCAAGGTCGTTTTTCATCAGGTAATCCACCGCGGCCCCCACCATGGCCTCAGTGGTCAGCACCAGGTTACCGGTGGTCCAGGGGTTGTTGTCAACGAACTCGATGACACCGTTGCTGATGGTGTGAGCGGCAATGCGGTCACCGTCGCGCCACATGCGCACGCTGTCGGTGCCGTCGCCAGCCCCATTCGTGGCCAGCCGTGCGCCAGCAAAGGCGATCCGATCACCGGCCTGACCCAGCTCGAAGTCGGTGATGACGTCTTGCCCGGAAATGTTGAATGCAAACTGGGCGGTTTTCGATTTTTCGTAGATGACCGATGCCTGTGAGTCGCCGGCTGTGAATGCAAAGACGTCGGAGCCTTTGCCGCCAGCCATGCGGTCTGCGCCACGCCCGCCCACCAACAGGTCATTCCATGCCCCGCCGGTCAACAGGTCGTTGCCTCCCAGGCCATACAGTTCTACAGCAGTGGCAGCGCCACTATGGTTCATTGTGTCTGCGGCATTGGTGCCGTTGTATCGATTTGCCATGGCATGCTCCGAATTGCGAGTGGGGTTGAACGCTGTTTCGCATAGGAGCCAGGCACAAGCTGTGCCTGGGGGTCATGGCCAATCAAATCAATGGCTTGGCGTGGCACGAGGGCGTCAGACCCCTGTGTTTTGGGGCAACTCCCCCACCCAGTTGGGGCAGATCGCGCGGGTCGAGGCGGTGTGGCTGAACGAGTCAGCACCTCATGGTGCCTTTTCCAGGAGTTCAGACAAGCCGGCAAGGTGGCAAGGCGGCATCACTGCGCCAGCACCCGCGCCAGCTCCAGCAGCTCTGTGTCGATGGGTTTGGTGCGGCCGGCCACTTCGGCCAGCGGCGTGGCCACCACGGCCTGGCCGCGGGTGCCGACCAGCAGGCCGCTTTCGCCGCGTGCCAGGCACTCCACGGCGGCCCCGCCCAGGCGGCTGGCCAGCACGCGGTCGGCGGCGGTGGGCACGCCGCCGCGCACCACGTGGCCCAGGGTGGTCAGGCGCAGCTCGAAACCGATGGCGTCGCGGTGCTCGGCGAAGTGCTGCAGCATGGCGCGTGCGTTGTGCGCCGCGCCCTCGGCCACCACCACGATGGCGTGGGTCTTGCCGCGCTGGTAGGCGGCCTGCAGGCGCTCGGCCACGGTGTGCGGCGCCACGCTGAGCTCGGGCGTGGCGATCACCTCGGCGCCGCCGGCCAGGCCGGCCATCAGCGCGATGTGGCCGCAGTCGCGCCCCATGGTCTCGACCAGGAACGCACGCTGGTGCGACGAACCGGTGGTGCGCAGCCGGTCGATGGCCTCCAGCGTCACGTTGACGGCCGTGTCCACGCCGATGGTGGTGTCGGTGCCCACCAGGTCGTTGTCGATGGTGGAGGCCACGCCGACCACCGGAAACCCCGTCTGCGCCAGCGCGTGGGCACCGGTCTGCGAGCCGTTGCCGCCCACCACCACCAGGGCGTCGATGCCGTGCTGGGCCAGGTTGCGCAGGGCGGTGGCACGCCCGGCCTCGGTGCGGAACTCGGGGCTGCGTGCGCTGCCGAGCACGGTGCCACCGTGCTGGATGATGCCGCCCACGTCGCGCGCGGCCAGCGGCTGCACGGTGTCGGCCATCAGGCCGGCGTAGCCGTTGCGCACGCCGAACACCTGCCAGCCGTGCGCCAGCGCGGCCCGGGTGGCGGCCCGCACCGCTGCGTTCATGCCCGGCGCGTCGCCGCCGCTGGTGAGGATGGCCATGCGTTTCATGGAGCCAGTGTACGTCCCCGGTGTGGGCGCCCGGGGCGCTTGCCGGGGGGGCGGGCACCGTCGCCAGCGCTACCATGCTGACCAGCCCAGCCCAGCCCAGCCCAGCCCAGCCCAGCCCAGCCCAGCCCAGCCCAGCCCAGC
>CAZKDU010000018.1:0-8780 GCA_964551485.1 uncultured Burkholderiaceae bacterium | reverse complement strand
CCGCTGCCATGACCCTGCTCGTTTGGACTTTCCTGTTCGCGGCCAGCAGCCTGGCCTGCGCCTGGCTGCTGCGCTGGGGTGGCGCCGAGTGGCTGGAGGGCTGGAAGGCGGCGTTCTTCATCGACTGGATGCGCGCCGCCGACTGGTCGGCCGAGCAGATCAAGCTCTGGGTGCTGTTGACCTGGGGCCTGCATGCGCTGTGGTTCGTGCTGGGCTTGGCCGTGCCACTTATGCGGTTCCAGACATAGCGACAGGCGGCGCTCCGGCGGGCAGAATGCCCCGACGTTTTATCCACGGATGCCAGGAGACCCGCCATGACCACTGCCTCGCCCGCCTTGCGCGACCTCGTCGGCCTGGGCCAGCAGCCCGGCAAGCTGAGCGATGCCGCGCTCATCATGATCGACCTGCAGAACACCTACCGCCGTGGCGTGATGCAGCTCACCGGGGTGGAGGCGGCGATCCTGGAGGCGCAGAAGCTGCTGCAGCTCGCCCGCGACCACAAGGTGCCGGTGTTCCACGTGCGGCACGACGCCGGCGCCGGCTCGCCCTACGACGTGACGGCCGAGATCGGCCAGATCTCGGCCGAGGTGGCGCCCATCGCCGGTGAGCCCGTGGTCACCAAGCACTACCCGAACTCTTTCGTGCAGACCGACCTCGACGCCCAGCTCAAGGCGCTGGGCATCCAAAACATTGTGCTGGCTGGCTTCATGACACACATGTGCATCAACTCCACCGCGCACGGCGGCTTCAACCTCGGCTACGCACCCACCGTGGTGGCCAGCGCCACCGCCACCCGGCCGCTGCAGACTGCCGGCGGCAAGGTGCTGACGGCGCAACAGGTGCACGAGGGCGCACTGGCCGCCACGCGCGACCTCTACGCCGCTGTGGCCGACACGGTGGCCGACCTGCCGCTGCGCTAGGCGCCCGGTGCGTCGGCGCGCCCGGCGATGGCCGGGCCGGGGCCAGTCATGCGATGATCATGGGTTGTCGAATCTCTTTCGGACGCCCCGCATGAGCCACCCGCTGCACACCTCCGCCCTGACCTCCCTGCCCCTGCTCGCGCGTGGCAAGGTGCGTGACAACTACGCCGTGGGCGAGGACCGCATCCTGATGGTGGCCAGCGACCGCATCAGCGCGTTTGACGTCATCATGGGCGAGCCCATCCCGGGCAAGGGCGCGCTGCTCACGCAGATGGCGCTGTTCTGGTTCGACAAGCTCGGCCCCAAGGGCCTGAACCTGTGCCCGATTCACCTCACTGGCGAGGCGCCCGAGAGCGTGGTCAGCCCCGCCGAGGTGGCCCAGGTGCAGGGCCGCTCCATGCTGGTGCAGCGGCTCAAGCCGATCCCGGTCGAGGCCGTGGTGCGCGGCTACCTGGCCGGCAGCGGCTGGAAGGAGTACCAGGAGAGCCGCTCGGTGTGCGGCGTGCCCCTGCCCGAGGGCCTGAAGAACGCCAGCCAGCTGCCCGCGCCCATCTACACCCCGGCGGCCAAGGCCGCGGTGGGCGAGCACGACGAGAACATCACCTACGAGCGCACGGTCGAGATGATCGGCGCCGACCTGGCCGCCCGCATCCGCGACACCTCGATCGCCCTGTACCAGGCTGCCGCCGAGATCGCGGCGCACAAGGGCATCATCATCGCCGACACCAAGTTCGAGTTCGGCCTGGCCCAGGACGGCACCCTGGTGCTGATGGACGAGGTGCTCACGCCCGACTCCTCGCGCTACTGGCCGGCCGAGAGCTACGCCGAGGGCCGCAACCCGCCGAGCTTCGACAAGCAGTTCCTGCGCGACTGGCTCGAAACCGCCCAGGTCGGCGGCAAGCCCTGGGACAAGACCGCACCCGCCCCGCGCCTGCCGCGCGAGGTCATCGAGAACACCGCCGCCAAGTACCAGGAAGCCCTGCAGCGCCTGCTGGGCTGACTCCTCCCTACAGGGCGCTGCGCCGCATGTGCTGTGGCGCCAGCGGCATTCACATCCGCGGCGTGAGCAGGCCCTAAACTGGTGGTCACCGGCCCCAGCGCCGGTCTGGGGAGCTCGCCATGTCCATGCCTTCACGTTGTGCCCATGCCGGCGCGGCCGTTGCCTTGACGGCGGCTGTCGCGCTGGGTGGGCTGTTCACCCCGCGGCCGGTGGCCGCTGCCAGCGTCGGCCCCGAGCAGGTGGCCACGGCCGATGGCCCGCGCCAGTTCCTGCTGGCCCGCCCGGCCACACAACCCCCGGGCCCGCGCCCGCTGGTGCTGCTGCTGCACGGCCACGGCGGCAGCGCGGCCCAATTGCTTGGGCAAAAGCGCAGCGCCGCGCCGCTCTCGGTGTGGCTGGAGGTGGCGGACCGCGAGGGCCTGCTGCTGGCCGCGCTGGACGGCCACACCGCGGGTGATGGCCAGTCCGGCTGGAACGATTGCCGCCGCAACGCTGTGGGCAACCCGCCGGTGGACGACGTGGCCTTTGCCACGGCCGTGGTGCGGCGCCTGGTGGACGCGGGCGAGGTGGACCCGGCACGCGTCTATGCCATGGGCATGTCCAACGGCGCCATGATGGCGCTGCGCCTGGCCCAGGAACTGGAGCCGCCGCTGGCCGGTGTGGCCGCAGTCTCTGGCCTGATGGCGGCCCAGGGGGTGTGCCGGCTGCCGCGTCAGCCGGTGCCCATGCTGCTGGTCATGGGCACGGACGACCCCATCGTGCCGTTTGCCGGTGGCCAGGTGCAGGTGGGGCGCAAACCCCGTGGGGCGGTGCTGAGTGCCGAGCAGACCGTGGCGGCCTGGCGCCGCCTGAACCATGCCGAAGGCCCGGCGCGGCGCGAGGTGCTGCCCGCCACTGAGGCCGACACCCAGGTCGAGCGCCTCAGCTACGGCCCCGAGGCCGGTTCGCCGGCACGGGTGCGCTTCGTGCGGGTGCAGGGCGGCGGCCATGTGGAGCCCAGCGCCAGCCAGCGCATCGGCCGGCTCTATGCGCGCATCGTCGGTGCGCAGAACCACGACCTGGAAAGCGCCGAGGAGGCCTGGCGCTTCTTCAGCGCTGCCCCGGCCCTGGCGCCTGCGGCCGCACGCTGAAGCCTTGACCGGGCATCGCGCCCGGCCCTGCACCGCGGCATGGCTGTGGGGCCGCGTGGCGCCCGGGCTCAGTTCAGCGCCATGCTGAGCTTGCGCCGGTAGCGCGACACCAGCTCGGCCTGCGGGTCCTGCACGGCCATGGCCTGGCCGGCCAGTTCGATGCCGCCGGCGCTCTTGCCCGGGGCCTCGGCGCCGGCCTTGGGCTTGGGCGGGGTCAGCAGTTCCAGCAGGGCCACGTAGGTCTTGCGCGGCGCCTGCTCGCCCCAGGCCTTGTCGCGCTGGATGATCTCCAGCAGCTCGTCCATGGCGGCCGGCCAGTCGTTGTGGGCCAGCAGCACGCGGGCCTTGGCAAAGCGGGCGTCGAAGTCGCGCCGGTTTTGCGCAATCAGGGCATCAAACTGCTCGGGAGCCCATGCCCCACGGGCGTCGGTTGCTATGAATTCAAGAGCGCTGAGCCATTGCTGCAGGGCCTCGAAGCGCAGCGCCAGCGGGATCTGCACCAGCGCCGGGGCCAGCGCGGCCCGGGCCTCGGCGAGCTGGCCGGCCTGCAGCAGCAGGCGCACGTAGTCGAAGCGGGCGTCGTCGTTGGCCGGGTTCATGGCCAGCGACTCTTGCAGCTTGGCCAGGGCGGCATCGGCGTCGCCGGCCTGCAGCAGGGCCTCGGCCTGCTCGGCGTCGAAGGCGGCGTCGAGCTCGTCGAGCGAGGGCAGGTGCTTGTCGAGGAACTCGCGCAGCTGGCCCTCGGGCAGCGCGCCCATGAAGCCGTCCACCGGCTTGCCGCCGACCATCAGCACACAGGTCGGGATGCTGCGGATGCCGAAGGCCGCGGCCAGCTGCTGCTCGTCGTCGGAGTTGATCTTGACCAGCTTGAAGCGGCCTTCGTAGGCCGCCTCCAGCCGCTCCAGCACCGGGCCCAGGCTCTTGCAGGGGCCGCACCAGGGGGCCCAGAAGTCCACCAGCACCGGGGTGCTCAGAGAGGCTTGGACCACCTCGGTTTCAAAGGTTTCAAGGGTGACGTCGATCATGGGGTTCGGGACCAGGTGGGTGAAAAGTAAAATTCGGGGATGACTCAGATCCAAGTTGGTGTGGTCATGGGGTCCAGCTCCGACTGGGACACCATGCAGCACGCAGTGCAGATTCTCCAGGAATTCGGTGTGGCCCACGAGGCCCGCGTGGTCTCGGCCCACCGCATGCCTGACGACATGTTCGCCTACGCCGAGGCCGCCGCCGGGCGCGGGCTGCAGGCCATCATTGCCGGGGCCGGGGGCGCCGCCCACCTGCCGGGCATGCTGGCCGCCAAGACGCCGGTGCCGGTGCTGGGCGTGCCGGTGGCCAGTCGCCACCTGCAGGGCGTGGACTCGCTGCACAGCATCGTGCAGATGCCCAAGGGCGTGCCGGTGGCCACCTTCGCCATCGGTCCGGCTGGCGCTGCCAACGCGGCGCTCTTTGCCGTGGCTCAGCTCGCCAACCACGACGCCGCCCTGCGCGAGCGCCTGGTGGCCTTCCGCACGCGCCAGACCGAGGCCGCGCGCGCCATGGCCCTGCCGCCGACCGCGCCATGAGCCGCGCCCCGATCCTGCCGGGCGCCACGCTGGGCGTCATGGGCGGTGGCCAGCTCGGCCGCATGTTCGGGCACGCCGCGCAAGAGCTGGGCTACTTCACCGCCGTGCTCGACCCCGACGTGGCCAGCCCGGCCGGCCTGGTCAGCCACTACCACGTGCAGACGCCCTACCTGGACGAGCAGGGCCTGGCCCAGCTCATGCAGCGCTGCGCCGCCATCACCACCGAGTTCGAGAACGTGCCGGCGCCGGCCCTGGTGACCCTGGGCGCGCACCGCCCGGTGGCGCCGGCCGCCGACGCCGTGGCCATTGCCCAGGACCGCGCCGCCGAGAAGGCGCATTTCGTGCGCTGTGGCGTGCCCGTGGCCCCGCACGCCGTGATCGAGACCGCCGCGCAGCTCGCCGCCGTGCCGGCTGGCCTGCTGCCCGGCATCCTCAAGACCGCGCGCCTGGGCTACGACGGCAAGGGCCAGGCCCGCGTGGCCAACGCCGCCGAGCTGGCCGAGGCCTGGCAGCGGCTGGGCCAGGTGCCCTGTGTGCTCGAGCAACTGCTGCCGCTGGCCGACGAGCTGTCGGTGATCGTGGCGCGCGCCGCCGACGGCAGCATGGTGAACCTGCCGCCGCAGCGCAACCTGCACCGCGGCGGGATCCTCGCCGTCACCGAGGTGCATGAGCAAAATCTACCCCCAGCCCTTGCCCAGCAAGCGATTGCTGCTACCAAATCCGTAGCGGCCGGGATCGAGTACGTGGGTGTGCTGTGCGTCGAGTTCTTCGTGCTCGAAGACGGCGCCGCCCCCGGGCTGGGGCGCCTGGTGGTCAACGAAATGGCGCCACGCCCGCACAACAGCGGCCACTACAGCCTGGACGCCTGCGACGTCTCGCAGTTCGAGCTGCAGGTGCGCGCCCTGGCTGGTCTGCCGCTGGTGCAGCCGCGCCTGCACAGCCCGGCCATCATGCTCAACCTGCTGGGCGACCTGTGGTTCGGCGCCGACGGCCAGCCGCTCACGCCGCGCTGGACCGAGGTGCTGGCCCTGCCCGGCACGCACCTGCACCTGTACGGCAAGCTGCAGGCCAAGCCCGGTCGCAAGATGGGCCACCTGAACATCACCGGCCCCAGCGCCGAGGCCGTGCGCGCCACCGCGCTGCAGGCCTGTGCGCTGCTCGGCATCGCCCCGTTCTGACGATTGGTCGCGCGTGTCGGGACGGCATCAGGGGCGGCAGGTGAACAGCGGGCGGGGGGGGCGCGCATGATCCTCGACGGCCAATCGCCCGAGGCGGTGGCGCGCGCCGCCCAGGCGCTGCGCGACGGCGCCCTGCTGGGCCTGCCCACCGAAACCGTGTACGGCCTGGCGGCGGACGCCGGCAACGACGCCGCCGTGGCCCGCATCTTTGCGGCCAAGGGCCGGCCCAGCAACCACCCGCTGATCGTGCACGTGGCCGGCCTGGCCGACGTGCCGGCCTTCGCCAGCGCCGTGCCGCCGTTCGCCGAGCGCCTGATGCGCGCCTTCTGGCCCGGCCCGCTGACCCTGATCCTGCCGCGCCGCCCCGGCGTGGCCACGGCCGCCGCCGGTGGCCAGGCCTCGGTCGGTCTGCGCTGCCCGGCACACCCGGTGGCCCAGGCCGTGCTGCGCGCCGCTGACGCCCTGGGCGTGCGCGGTGTGGCCGCGCCCAGCGCCAACCAGTTCGGCCGCGTCAGCCCGACCACCGCGGCCCATGTGCAGGGCGAGTTCGACGACGGCCTGCTGATCCTCGACGGCGGCCCCTGCCTGGTGGGCATCGAGTCCACCATCATCGACTGCACGCGCGGCGCGCCGGTGCTGTTGCGCCCCGGCGGCATCGGCCAGGCCGAGGCCGAGGCCGTGTGCGGCGAGCCGCTGCGGCCCAAGGACAGCCTGGGCGCACCCAGCCCGCGCGCCTCGGGCACGCTGGAGGCGCACTACGCCCCGCGCGCCCGGCTGCGCCTGATGGACGCCGTGGCCCTGAAGACCGCGCTCGACCTGCTTGGCGACACCCTGCCCAAGGGCAGCCCGCAGATCGCCGTCTACGCGCGCCACCCGCTCGCGCACCCGCGCCAGGTGCTGTGGCAGCCCATGCCCGACGACGCCACGGCGGCGGCACGCGAGCTGTTCGCTACCCTGCGCGCCCTGGACGACCGTGGCGTGGGCCTGATCTGGGTCGAGGCCCCGCCGCCTGGCGCGGCCTGGGACGGCGTGCGCGACCGCCTGCAGCGCGCTGCGGCCGCAGCCTGAGCCGTTTGTCCGCCGGGGCGCGGCCGGCTTTACCGGTGCGACACCGGCCCTCGTTAAACTACCCGCCATTCCCCCACCGATTTCTGGAGAGATTGCAATGACCGTGACCTGGATGCGCCGTGCCCTGGCGCTGGGCCTGTGCCTGAGTGCCGCGCTGCTGGCCGGCTGTGGCTCGAGCAGCATCGAATCGCAGCTGCGGCCGGCCCGTGTGATCGCGTTCGGCGACAGCTTCAGCGACCTGGGCCAGAGCGGCACGCGCTACACCGTGAACGACGGCAGCATCAACGTCTGGGCCCAGCAGGTGGCCACCAGCTACGGCAGCACCCTGGCCAGCGCCGCCTCGGGTGGCACCAGCTACGCCCAGGGCCATGCGCGTGTGAACACCAAGCCCGACGCTGCCGGCAGCAGCAGCACCAAGACCATTGCCGAGCAGGTCACCACCTTCCTGGGCAGCAGCACCGTGGGCGGCACCGACCTGGTGCTGGTCAACGGCGGCATCACCGACGTGATCGCCGAGATGTCGGCCGTGGCCGCCGGCACCCGCACGTCCGACCAGGCCCTGGCCAATGTGCAGCAGGCCGGGCGCGACCTCGGTGCCCAGGTGCGCCGCCTGGTCGCCGCCGGTGCCAAGTATGTGGCCGTGGCCGGCACCTACGACCTGAGCCGCTCGCTCTGGGGCGTGGCCCTGAACACCGCCACCCCGGGCCAGGGCGCCACCCTGTCGACCCTCAGCGGCAAGTTCAACGAGGCCTTCCTGGTCTCGGTGGTCGACCTGGGCGCCAACGTTCTGTACCTGGACGCGGCCTTCTACTTCAACCTCGTCACCTCCACACCCACCGGCTACTCCCTGAGCAACGGCACCGACCCGGTCTGCACCTCGGTGGACGCGGGCGCCGGCATCGGCACCGGGCCCGGCCAGGTCAACTCCGGCCTGTGCACCACCGGCACCCTGGTCAGTGGCGCCGACTACAGCAAGTACCTGTTCGCCGACCGTGTGTACTTCACGCCGGTGGTCAACCGCCTGTTCGGCACCCGCGCTTACGACCTGATCCGCGCCCGCTGGTGAGCGGCGGCGCGCCTCAGCCGCCTTTCGAAGCGCCCTGCGGGGCGCTTTTTCGTGGGCGGCCGAACCACAGCTTCATGCCCAGGATGCTGGCCGCCAGCGCCAGGGTGACGGCGTTGGCCAGCACGATCGGCCAGGCCCGCAGCAGCACGCCATAGGCCAGCCACAGCGCCACGCCGGTGGTGAACACGCTGTACATGCCCAGCGAGATGCCGCTCACGTCGCGCGAGCGGAAGGTCAGCCAGGCTTGCGGCACGAAGCTGCAGGTGGTCAGGGCGGCGGCCACGTAGCCAACCAGCTCGGTCACGGGCAGGGTGGCCCAGGGCGCGTCAGTCACGGGGCCGGGCCTGGTCGTTCCAGGTCCATTCGAGCAGGGCGTCGAGCGCCGGGCGTGCGGCCTGCGCCTGCGGGTGGTTGACCAGGGCCACCAGCACGTAGCGGCGGCCGCTGGCGGCGTGCACGTAGCCGGCCACGCTGACCACGTCGCGCAGGCTGCCGGTCTTCAGGTGGGCCGCGCCCTGGGCCTGGCTGCGGTTGCGGCGCAGCGTGCCATCGACCCCGGCCAGCGGCAGCGAGGCGCTGAGCTCGGGCATCAGCGGCGAGGCCCAGGCCGCCTGCAGCAGCCGCGCCAGCGCGCGCGCGCTGGCGCGCTCGCGCCGGCTCAGGCCAGAGCCGTTGTCCAGGCTTGGCGCTTCCAGCTCGCCAAAGCGCGCGCGCCACCAGCGCGCCAGCAGCTCGCGCGAGCGCTCGGGTGTGCCCAGGCCGGTCTGCTGCAGGCTCAGCGTGAGGAAGAGCTGCTGCGCCATCACGTTGTTGCTGAACTTGTTGATGTCGCGCACCACGCTCGCGAGCGGCGCCG
>CAZKDU010000017.1:0-15205 GCA_964551485.1 uncultured Burkholderiaceae bacterium | reverse complement strand
GGACGGGTGGTCGAGTGGTTTAAGGCACCGGTCTTGAAAACCGGCGAGGGTTTACGCCCTCCGTGAGTTCGAATCTCACCGCTTCCGCCAATACCGCCTTTTAGGCGGTATTTTTTTGTCTCGTTTTGTGGGACAAGGCGAGATTCTCCCTCTATAGTTCGATGCAAGGTGTCTCAGACTGACCTATTCAATAGCATGATTGGTTGTGGGACATGTTGTGGGACACGGTTCCCACGGTCGAAAAACGGGGTGAGGTATGCCAAAACTTGCACGTGAACTGTCTGCGATCGAGGTCAAGCGGGCGGTGGAGCCTGGGCGGCACCCCGTGGGGGGTGTGAGCGGGCTTTATCTGTGGGTCCGCGAAAGTGGGACAAAAAACTGGCTGCTGCGCACCACGATCAAGGGCAAGCGCTGTGACGTGGGGCTGGGTGGGTATCCAACCGTCACCCTGTCCCAGGCCAGGGACACTGCCCGCAACCTGCTAGCCAGGGTGGCAGCGGGGGCAGACCCACTGGCTGACAAGCGCGCGGCGCGGGCTGAGGTGATGACGTTTCGCAAAGCCGGCGACGAGTACCAAGCCTTGCACCGCGCTAGCTGGAAGAACGAAAAGCATGCCCAGCAGTGGAAAAACACTCTGGAGCAGTACGTTTACCCGAGCATTGGTGACTTGGCCGTCAAGGATGTGCAGACCGAGCACGTCGCAGCCATCATCACGCCACTGTGGAACACCAAAAACGAAACCATGGTGCGAGTGCGCAACCGCATTGAGTTGGTGATTCAGTGGGCGGTGGCCAGTGGGTACAGGGAGCCGGGGCTGAATCCAGCAGCATGGCGTGGCCACTTGGACCACGTCTTGCCCAAACCTTCCAAGGTCAACAGGCGCGCCCACCACCCAGCCATGCCCTGGTCCCAGGTGCCGGCCTTCATGGACAAGCTGGGGGCCGTTGAGGGTTCAAGTGCCCGGTGCCTGGAGTTTGTCATTTTGACCGCGTGCCGCTCTGGCGAGGCCCGAGGTGCCACCTGGGACGAAATTGACCTGGGAAGGCGTGTCTGGAACATCCCCGCTGAACGCATGAAGGCAGGGCGCGCGCACCGCGTGCCGCTGAGTGAACAGGCAGTGTGCCTGCTGAACCAGCAACTCCGGGTCGAGGGGGAGCCGCTCGTGTTCTTCGGCAAAAAGTCTGGTGCGGTGCTGTCCGACATGAGTCTGACCATGCTGTTACGCCGGCATGCCCCAGGCGTGACAGCGCACGGGTTCCGGTCTAGCTTTCGAGATTGGGCGGCCGAGACCACCAACTACCCTAATGAGGTGTGCGAAATGGCGCTGGCGCACGCCGTGGGCGGTGCGGTGGAGGCAGCGTACAGGCGGGGTGACATGATGCAGCGGCGCGAGGGCCTCATGGCAGATTGGGCCCATTACGTCAGGCCGCCGGTGTTGCGCACTCGCAAGTAACTGCCGGCCATGAGAGGGCGCATACCATTTTGGAGGAAGGTGTGGGGCGGGGAGACTTTGACCGAGGAGCGCGCCTTGGAGTTATTGCAGCTATGGCGTTCCCGTGGGGCCGGCATAACCGCGGACCTACTGGAAGAAGAAAAGGCCCGAGTCCGAGCCGAACGCCTTAACCGATTCAATTCCCCAAGGGTCCGAGAGGCAAGTGCAGCGGGGCAGGCGTTGCGTGAAAACGTCACGATCAAGCGATTGAGAATCCGCGAGATAGCCCGCTATCTGAGGCAAAACCCCCGACTTTCGCGCCTGACTATTACGGCAATTGTCCGGATACTCCGCAACGCGGACGAATACGACATAAGGCGCTTGAGCCGTGACCTAACAGATAGGCAGTTGCGCTCGTACACCTCACTAGCTAAAAAGTTGACAGGCTTCTAAGAACGGGGAAATTCAAACGGTTTGAATTCACTCACGCCGCATCGCTGTGGCTAAAACGGAGTGAATCAATGACCAGTTCAATTGTCCGGATGCAACAGATCGCATCCAAGCCGGGGCACCCCGGCATGTTGCCAGTGAGCCATGCAACAGTGTGGCGGTGGGTTAAAAACGGCAAGTTCCCCCGTCCGTTCAAGCTGTCCCCGGGCGTCACCGTGTGGAGGCTGTCCGAAGTCGAGGCATTTGTGTGTCAGCGCAAGGAACCCGAGGTGGTCGCATGAACCTTGAGGCCCTCAAAGCCGAGGCTCAGCGTGCGGAGGAAGCTGCCCTCGAATCCGATGAGCAGTTGCGCAAACTGCCTGACCTGATTGACAAGTCCACCCAGGCCGGGGCGCTCGTCAAGGCCGTGGACTGCGCCAAGACCGTCGCGGCGGCACTGGCACTCAATGAGCGCCTGCGCGAACGGGCCAACCGCTTGGCAAAAGAGGTCAGTCTTGCCGAGCCCCCGGCGCTAGGTGCCCATGTCCGCCGCTGAGGTGGACAGCCTTACCCCAGACCCAAAAGAAAAAAGCCCCACACGCAAGTGCAGGGCGGAGTTAGTTCGCAATATGAATATACCAGGAAGTACGCATACACGCATGCATGCGCCGCCTGACGACGCTGAACAGATGGTGTCGGCGGCGGGGCTCAGTGCGCCCGTTACACCCGTCGAGTTTTTCACCGACATTGCGGTGAACCACACACACGCCATTCAAGCCATCGTCACTGCAAGCGGGCCCACCGCAGCGCCAAACGACCACACGTGGAACAGCAAAGGGGGTGAACCCGGCGTGTGGATGGCAGGGGCTGCCAGGAAACGAAAGCCCGCCTACTTCACAGCAGGTGCGTTTGACGCTGAGAGGGTCAAGCGCTTCCAGGGTCGCACCAAACACAACGTCGTCGCACTGCGGGGGTTCTGGCTTGATGTGGAGGCCCAGGAGAGCAAAGGCGGATACCCGGGGGGTGCCGCAGCGGGGGCAGCCATTCGGGCCTTTATTGAACACACCCGTGCCGAGCCCAGCTTCATTGTCTCAACCGGGAGCGGTGGCGCACACCTGCACTTCGCGCTTGCGGACAGTCTCGGGCCGAGTCAGTGGGAGCCCAGGGCCAAGGCCCTCATTCGGTTTGTGAATGGTTTAGGTCTCAAAGTGGACGAGGCCGTCACAGCGGACTCTGCCCGCATACTGAGGGCCCCGGGGGGGCTGCACCAGAAAACCGAGGTTGAGGCTGTGGCCTACAAAGTGCGTGCCCAGCCTTGGACTTTGGCCGAGTTTGACGCGTTGATTGGCTTTGAGGCGGGCAAAGATGCACCGCAAGGCCCGCAGATGGTCCACAGGCCCGGGCGTGGGGTGACAGGTATCAATGCTGACGTGCTGGGCGACGTGCCACGGTACAGCTTCACTCAGGCTGCAGACCGGTGCGGGGCAATTCGCAAAGCCGTTGGCGACGGCGGGCGAGACACCCCCTATCCGGTGTGGCTGCTGGCACTCAAAACTGCCGAATTGTCGGTGGAGGGTCGGGACATGGCCCACCAGATCAGCCACGGCCACCCTGACTATGACCCCGCCGAGACGGACAAAAAGCTAGCGAGTCTGACCGGTGGGCCCGCCCCGTGCGACACCTGGGCCAAAGCGTGGGGCAGGGATGCCCCCTGCGGCAGCTGCGAATGGCGCGGCAAGTTGAAAAACCCGGCCGTCCAGCTTGGGAGCGCGACGCAGGTGGTGGCCGATGACAAAGCCCCTGCGCCATCAGAAGTCCCGGCGCCTCCGTGGGTCGCTGAAATGAACCGGCGGTATGCCGTGGTCCGTGTGGGCACTCGTATGTCCTTAGCTGACTTCCAGTCACCCGTCGAGAACGGGCTACCGATGAGCGCCGGGCGGTGGTGATTGAAGCCGGGGAGGGACTCCGGGGGAAGCTGGATTTTTGGGGTGCTTACCACTCGTGGTCAGAGCGCCCGGGGCCCGGCGTGCTCCTGCACCACCTGCTCGGGGTGGACCTCCGAGGATTCAACCCGAGGGCAATCCCCCGGACTGACGCCCTGCGCCAGCAGATAGAGCACACCGCCTTGCGGGACCCGCTGACCAGTTCGCCCTACTCCGCTAAACGTGCTGAAACCCTGTTGTTTTTGGCCCTGAGCGGAAAACTGAGCAAGGTATTAAAAAACGCGCTGCCAAGCGAACAGGCCAACGCGTGGGCACGATACCGACAGGACAGGTTTGTGGACCTTGGGCTAGAGGGATTAACTGGGCCCCGCGCTGTGTATCGGCATCGTCGAGTTATCAAAGTTCAACAATGGCCGGGAGGATTTCAGGAACAGGTTTCTAGTGGCGATTGATGCTGCCCGCAAAGCAAACCCAAAAGGGGCTGACTGGCGCGCAGTGGTCGATGTGACCAGAATGTTTGTGGAGGAAATGTACCAATGCTGTTTTTGGCTCAGGCGTGCCGACGTTAGTTGGGAAGCGGCGGCAATAGAGCGGCAGTTGTCTGAGGCTCTCAACAGCCTTACAAACAACATTTTCAGATCAAACCATGAGTAACGATAGAAAAACTAGCGCTAAATCTTTGAGCCGCCGCGATTACTTGACAAGTGAAGCGGCTAAACACCCTGAATATTTTTCAGATCCTTTTTCTGAGGATGCCAGGAAATACTTCAAAAAAATGCTTGAGAAAATATGCGAATCAGCGATTAAGCATGGAACATCCGCCGGTGTCTACCAGTTTTTGCAGTGCGTGCGTAATGAAAGAACTCGTAGTCTTATGCTGACCTGGATTGAGACGTATACACCAATCAGGGAGATCAAGTTTAAAAATGGGATGCACCAGTTTCAAGTGGTGCCAGAGTACCGCAATCGGTGCTCACTCGCTGAAGCTATGCAGCATCCCTATTTCACAATTCAAGAAAAGCAAAGGAAGATAATTGATCAAAGTAAAGAGATCGATAAATTTGCGCCCTTGTTGTCGCCGAATAGTCTATTTTTTGAATCAAGCCGCCCTGCAAAATCCGATTTTGAACTTATCGTCAAGCGCGCAAAAATTGCATTCAACGAATTTGTGCGCGAGCGCTCAATTGAATCAAAGGCTCACTTAATCGAATTGATCAACGAGATCGCTTTGGGAGACTTCAAAAAGAGCGGCTCCCCCTTCTTCCAAGGCGGCGCCCCTGGGCTTGGTAAGTCCAAGCGTTGAGTTCCGTAGGGCAACTCCGGGAACAACCGCCATGAAAAATTTAGGCTAAGTGTTTACCCTAGGTGAGTGTCCGGGGCGCGTATGCTGGTTCCTCTGCCACTCTGACCGCAACCGATGAGCAAGCCAGCTAAACCACAAGGCAGCGGGGTCTATGTGCCCCGCTACTACAACCCATTTGCCGCTGCACGTGCGCCTCAACCAGCGGAGCGGGTGCAGCACATTCAGTTCGTCGCACTGCGCAAGCTCAAACGCGAACTGCTGGCCCGTGGAATCGAAAAGGGCGACCTGATTGGGTGAATTGCATGTGCGCGTGTGCAGACCCTGAAACCACCTACCACCCCAGGTTCCAGGGCTCGTTTGTCAACTGCCCGCTGGAGTACGACTGCAGTGCAGACTGGTTTGAGTTGACGGCTACCGACAGCCCGGACGTCCGCCAGTGCGCTAGCTGCGGCAAGGAAGTGCGCTTTTGCACCACATTTAGTCAGATGTACGCCCAATCCAAGCTAGGGCGCTGCGTCGCCTTTTACGAGGCGCGGCCCCAGGTGAAGACGCAACAGGCCCACGGCCTGAGTCTCAGCACCCCGGGCTACCGCATTCAAGACGGCATTGTCATCCCCAGGAGTAACAGAGGCTGGAAGTTCATTGAAGGACTCTAGCGGCACTCCCGGCAGTCACATCCCGAAGCCGATGCAGAATCAATCATGGCAAAGCGCAACTTGTTGGCCCAACATTTGACCGCTGCATGGGATGAGACGATCAACCACCCGTACGCGTCTGGCCTCATCAATTCCGAACGTGGACTCCAATTCTATTTTTGCATTGCGCTATTGAAAAAGTTCTCAGGAAAAGTAAAGCGGAGGCTATTCGTCGAGCCTACTGTGCAAGTCGAGGGGGAACTTCGCATTCCAGACTTGGTGATATGCAACTCACGGAACGTCATCGGAGTGGTTGAGTTCAAGTACACCCCTCGGGGTGTCCCCAGGGAGTATCCGAAAGACTTCGAGACCCTGGCCTTAATCGACAAGAACAGCGCGGCGCAGGGCTTGACCGTTTCCAACCAACGCTACCGCGGCCCGGAAAGCCCACGAGTGTATGAAGTGGCACCAGACGCGGTTTATTGCTGGGCATCGATTCATTCTGACGAGTGCCCGGAATTCGATCGGGCCAAGCTAGAGACGATCGGTGGCCGCTACCTAGAGTTGTTGGCGATCACCAGCCCGACATCGGTCCGGATTGCGACGAGGCGGGGTTTTTCGGGAACTCAAAATTGGCTTCCCACCAAGAGCGACACCTAAGACCCCCCGGGGGGGTGTTTTTCTCTGGTCCCCACCCCCGGGGTGGGGGAGGGGGGTTGTCATCCCACCATGAGACGGTCAGCTAGTCGAGTGAAGTCATTTGTCATTGACAAACTATGTTTTATTAACTATAATAAATGACCATACCCAAAGGACTTCACATGAACCCACTGGCATCACCCTTTGCACTTTCAAACGAGGAACTGTTTGATCTGGCTTGCGAAGCTAACGGCGACACCGCGCAGACCGTCCGGGGGCTTGTGGGGGGTGTTCTGGCCCGCCATGGGCACCTGCTGGACCGCGCTGCACAGGCGGCGCTGCTGGCTGTGATTGAGTACCACGTGCCCCAACTGCAAGACGAGGTCAGCGCGCTGGTCGGGGAGTCGGAGGGTTGACCCCATGCCAATCGAGAAACGATACGACTTCCAGGCACCTAGCCGCGATGCCCAAGCCGATCTGACCCGCCGAGCTAAGGCAGCGTGGTTTGATGCGGGCGAGGACGGCACGCCGGGCGAAGCCAGCGGGTTTGTCCTGTACAAAGGGCTTGGATATGTGGTGTTGCGCGACCCGGGCGGCGTGCTTGGGGTTTACAGGGTGCGCAGTGACAACGGGATGCTGCGCCGCATGCGCAGGCCCCCCAAAGGGCTAGCGTGAGCCCGTTGTAGGTCCGGCAGGCGGTGCTGGGCCTGGGGCGCTTGAACTATGATTTGGGGTACATCACAGAGGTTTTTGGCATAGGGCGTTTCCTCTGTTGTGGGACTTTTTGTGGGACAAAGTGAATTCTGAGTGTTTTTTCACTCTTGGTTCTACTGACACCGCTTCCGCCATTTCCCAGAGTCACCAACGCGTGTGAGCTCGGCGCATCAATCGATGTGTGTCGCTTTGAATGGACAGCGGAAAGAATTTAAGGCTGCGAGCCATTAATTTCTGAGACCGAATCGCCGAAAAGACGATCAACAGTCTTTTCCGGCGGCCATGAAGCTATTCAACTCTCTCAGAACCACATTCATCGTCATTGGCACCGTGGCCATCGGTGCGGCTCTGTTCCTTGCTGGCACTGGCCTGTGGGTACAGCATCGCATGAACGTTGCGGCGACAAGTGCATTTGTTGGCAAAGACATTGTTGCTGACGTATTGCCTCCACCGCTCTATCTCATTGAGGCGCGACTGATGCTGTCTTTGGCGATCGAGGGTGCCATCGCACCGGCTGAGGCCAGTAAAGAACTTCAACGGCTGGCCAGTGAATACCATGCGCGAATTGAGCATTGGACCCACAACCCGCCATTTGGTCTGGAAAAAAATCTGCTGGGCAAACAGCATGAGGCTGCTGGCAAATTTTTAGAGGCCGCTGATCGATTGGTGATTGCGCCATGGATGGCGGGGAATGTGGACGTAGCCCGCAACGCGATGCGCCAGGTTCACCAGATGTACCTGACTCACCGATCAGCTGTGGATGAGACGGTGATGGTTGGCAATGAATTCGCCAGCCGATCCATGGCTGAGTTCGAGGACGCGCGCCGATGGGCCACATTTGCGATTGGAGGTGGCGCTGGGCTTGCAGTCATCCTCCTCCTGACGCTTGCGTGGCCAGTGCTGCGAAGCATCGAAGGCCCGTTGGCTCAGTGTGCGTCACTGGCGCGCAGAATCGCCGCGGGCGATTTGGTGGGTGAGGCAGCTGTTAACAATCAACGCACAGATGCCATTGGCACCTTGCAGTCTGGTTTGACCAACATGCGATTGCAGTTGGAAAAAACCGTGAGTGAGGTGCGCGCCAATGCGGAAAGTGTTGCAACAGCCAGTGCCCAAATTGCACAGGGCAACTCAGATTTGAGTCAACGCACAGAGTCACAAGCAAGCTCGCTGCAACAGACTGCTGCGGCAATGGAGCAACTGGGCGCCACAGTGCGTCAGAACGCAGACAGCGCCAAGCAAGCCAATCTGTTGGCTTTGGCTGCTTCTGATGCCGCCGTCAAAGGCGGCGAGGTGGTCAGCAAAGTGGTGGAAACCATGAAGGGCATCAGGGACAGCTCTCACCGGATAGCCGACATCATTGGCACCATCGATGGCATCGCATTTCAGACCAACATCCTGGCATTGAATGCGGCAGTCGAAGCAGCGCGTGCTGGCGAGCAAGGGCGGGGTTTTGCTGTGGTTGCCAGCGAAGTGCGCAGTTTGGCCATGCGTTCTGCCGAAGCGGCCAAGGAAGTCAAGCGTTTGATCGACGCCAGTGTCGAGCGGGTTGAGCAGGGCACGGTGCTCGTCGATCAAACCGGTCAGACCATGAGCGATGTGGTGACCTCTATCAAACGCGTGACCGGCGTTGTCGGTGAAATCAGCACGGCATCCGCTGAGCAGAGCAATGGCGTCAGTCAGGTAGGCCAAGCAGTCAGCCAAATGGACAAAGCAACGCAGCAAAACGCCGCGCTGGTGGAAGAGATCGCTGCCGCCGCAGACAATCTGAAAATTCAGGCAGGCTCACTTGTTCAGACGGTGGGCGTGTTCAAATTGGCGCGTTCAGCTTAGACATGCACTGGTCTGCTGTGCCACCCATGGCGCAGGAAGCCTCGGGGTTGACCCCGGGGTGAAGGCCGCCGCTGTAGGCGATGTAGTGTGCACGGTTGTGCTGTGCATTCATTACTCTGCCCAGATTTTCAACTTCAAAAATTTCGCAACATGGAAGCTTGGCTCGTGTCGATCGGCGTGGTGGCCCTGGCCGAAATCGGCGACAAGACCCAGTTGCTGGCCTTCTTGCTGGCGGCCCGTTTCAAGAAGCCCGTGCCCATCATCGCTGGCATCCTGCTGGCGACCCTGGTCAACCACGGCCTGGCCGGGGCGCTCGGGGCCTGGATCACGGCCAGCGTCAGCCCGGCGGCGCTGCGCTGGGGGCTCGGGCTGTCGTTCCTGGGCATGGCGGTCTGGACGCTGATTCCCGACAAGATCGAGGAGGAAGAGACCCAGATTGCGTCGCGCTTCGGGGTGTTCGGGGCCACCCTGGTCACCTTCTTCCTGGCTGAGATGGGCGACAAGACCCAGGTGGCCACCGTCGCCATGGCGGCGCACTACGGCGCGCCGCTGGCGGTGGTGGCGGGTACCACCGTGGGCATGCTGGTGGCCGACGTGCCCGCGGTGTTCGTGGGTGACCGTTTGGCCGCCAAGATTCCCATGCGGCTGGTGCACGGCGTGGCGGCCGGGGTGTTTGCGCTGTTCGGCCTGGCGGCGTTGTTGAATCTGGGCGGCCACCTCGGCGGCTGATACCCGGGCTGGGGCGTGTGAGCCCCAGGCCTGGTTGTGTCTAGCAAGCGCCTTTCAGGGGGTGTTGAACGCTGTCGAGCTGGTGCGGTCGATGTCCCCCATGGACCCGGTCTTGGCGGGTCCATGCGCTCAGGTGCCCAGAGTCCCCTTGGGGCCCTTGCTCCTTTCCCCCCTGTTCCTTCCAACAGCACGCGCACTTGCGCGAGTGGTGCGAGTGGGCTGCACGCCATGCCGCATGCCATGGCGTGTTCCTCCGGCCCGACCCACCGGAGCCTCCTGGGGCGTTCGAGGGGGTTCTTTATCGAGGGCATGAGGGCCTTCAGGGCTGAAATATGCATCTGACGCCATAAAGCGTGAATTCCTTGGCACTTTTTCCCCTGGGCCAGGGGCAGGGCCTGCCGATAACCCAAGCACGGCACAAACCGCGCCGCCCTTCAACCCCGTCTCTAGCCCAGGAGTTTTCATCATGGAACAATCGTCTACTTCTATCCCCACTGTCGTTGCTGCGGACACCAGCGCCCAGGCCAGCACGCCGGCTGTGGCCGCCAGCACCGCTGCCAGCGCCCAGGTGGCGGCAGTGCCAGCGGCACCGGTGGCTGCGCCCAATGCCATCGGCACGATTTCGGCCCCTGGCCCGGGTGCCGAAATCATCCGCGGCGGTCAGCGCATCCCCGTGATTGCCGATGAGGCTGTGCTGGCTGGCGACCGCATTGTGGTGCCCCAGGGCATGGACGCCAACATGAAGTTCGTGACCGCTGTGCCTGGTGAAGCCCCGGTGACCGCCGTGGTCAAGGGCGGCACCGACGCCGTGCTCAACCTCAAACCCCCGGTCAACGGCCTCCAGGAAGTGGCGGTGGACCTGGCGTCTGGTGACATTCTGGTGAACGCCACCGACGTGGCCAGCGACGCGTCCAAGATCATCGTCAAGAAAGCGGCCGCTGGCCTGGGTCTGGCCGATCTGGGCCTGGCGGCTCTGGCCGCTGGCGCACTCATGGCATTGGGCAACAACGGGGGTGATGACAGCCCGGCACCGACGCCGGCGCCCACCCCAGCCCCCACCCCTGCACCCACGGCTGCCCCCAGCGCCGGTGTGCCCCTGCTCGATCCCTCGCAGAACCTGCTGACCCAACTGCCCCAGGACTCCTCCGGTGCACCACTGAACCCCGTGCTGACGGGGGCCGCCCCGGTGCTGGGTGCGGTGGACAGTGTGGCCAAGGTGCTCAACAGCGCCACGGCTCCGCTGCTGGGTGGCGAGTTCAACCCGGCCAACACCGGCATGCTGGACCCGTTGGACAGCCTGGTTGCCACGCTGGCCGGCACGGGCCTGAAGCCGGTGCTGGACCCCGTGTTGACCCCGCTGGCTGGCGCTGGCCAGGCCAACAACGTGGTGCATGCCGTGGCCACCCAGGTGGACTTCGTGACCGATGGCCTGGAGCACCTGCTCGGTGCCAATCCCCTGACCAACCTGGCCAACTCGGCAGGCCTGAACACGTCGCCAGCCCAGCTCAGTGCCCTGGCGGCGCAAGGTCAGGCCCTGGCCACACAGGGCCAGGCCGGCCTGGCTTCGCTGGGTGATGCACTCATGGGCTTGACCAGCGCCATTCCGTCGCCCACCGCGGGCACCGACGCCCTGCTGTCCCCTGCTCAGCAGCAATTGGCGGCCCTGCCCAACATGACCAACGGCCTGCCGCTGGACCCGCTGGCCAACGGCCTGACCCCGGTCCTGGACGGTGCGTCCACCGTGGCCGGCGCACTCAACAGCGCCACCGCCCCGCTGCTGGGTGGCAGCTACACCCCCAACAACCCCGGGGTGCTGGACCCAGTGGACAGCGGTGTCGCCAGCGGTGTGCACGCCCTGCAACCCGTTCTGGCCCCGGTGCTGACCCCGGTGCTGGGTGCCGGTGCGGCCAACACCTTGGGCAACACCCTGGTGGCCCAGGTCGACTACGCCACCGATGGTGTGCAGCACCTGCTGGGTGGCGCGGCCTTGCCCCAGGGCCTGCCTGGTCTGCCGCTGTCGGTGCCCGGCCTGCCCGGTGCCGATAACCTGACGGCACTGCTGCCGACGGCTGCCTTGCCCGCCGTGCCGAGCCTGCCCACCACGGGCCTGCCAGACGCCGCCATGCTGACCTCGGCCCTGGCACCGCTGTCGAGCGTGCTGGGCGCCAACGGTGCCAGCCCGCTGGCTCCCCTGACCGATGCCCTGAAGATTTGACCTTCCGTTGAAGCGGCGACAGGCGGCGCGTGGGCGCGCCGTCAGGCCCGGCCCCACAAGGGCCGGGCTTTTTCTTTGTCTGGGCTGCGCCGGGTTCAGCGCCGCACGGCGTTCGGAAAGTACAGCGCGGTCAGGCTGCGGCTGTGCACCGGGGAGAAGCCGTCGGCGTAGAGGTGCTGGCCGCTCGGGTCGTGGCGGCGCCAGTCGCGCACCCAGTGCAGGCTGTCGCAGACCTCAAGCAGGCCGATGGTCTCGCGGTCGCCGATCAGGATGCCGTGCACGCGCAGGCCCTGGTGCTGCTTGCAGGCGCGCAGCCGGGCCAGGGTGGCCGGCGTCACGCCGAACTCGCCGTCGCTCACGATCAGGATGTCGGCCAGCGCCCAGGCTTGCTCGGCCACCCGGTCGATGGCGCGCTCCAGCGGGGTCTGCACGTCGGTGCCGCCGTCGAAGTTCTGGCCCATCAGGTCCAGCAGGGCCTGCAGGCCCTGGGAGGTGTGTGCCAGCTCGTGCTCCAGCAGCTCGCCCGGGCCGCCGAAGGCCAGCAGGCGGCAGCCGCGCCGCGCCCCGTGGGCGCTGCGCATGGCCTGCAGCACACAGGCCTTGGCCACGTTCTCCGGGGCCCCGCGCATCGAGCCCGAGGTGTCCAGGCAGACCAGCATCGGGCCCTGGCCCAGCGGCTCGGGCGGGGGCACATCGGCGGCCCGGCGGCGGCGTGCGTCGGGTGCCGGCACCCACTGGGTCAGCACGGCCTCGTCTTCGTAGGTGAGCAGTTGCGACTCGGCCAGCCGGGCGCGCCACAGCCGCTTCAGGGTCGGGTGGCCGAGCAGGGCGGCCTCGCTGGCCAGCATGCGTGCGATCTGGCCCGAGCGCTTGACCCCGCGCACAGCGCTCGGCTGGTCCACCAGCCGGGTTTCCAGCGCCACCAGGTCCAGTGGCCGCGGTGGTGCCGCGGCCGGCTCGGGTGGGGGCGGGGCGGGCTGTTCATGCTGGCGCCGGGCCCGGCCCACCTGGTCGATGAAGCGCGCCAGCTCGGGCAGCTGGCGCAGGCGCTCAGAAATGCGCAGCGCCTCGTGCCACTCGCGCCGCTGCAGCTGGCCGCGCAGCCCTTCGGTGCCGAACTGGGCCTGCTCGCCGAGCGCCGGCAGCAAGGTCAGCAATTGCTCCCAACCGGCCTTGTCCTGCTGCCACTCGTCGCGGAAGGCCTGGACCATGGCGGCCACGGCCTCGGCGCGGGTCTGCTGGGCGGGCCGGTCGATCAGCCGGTCCAGGTGCCAGAGCGTGGTGCGCAGCACCTGCTCGGCCAGGGCCGGCTGGCCCCGGGCCAGGCCGGGCAGGCCGAGCTCGCTAATCGCCTGGCGCAACGGCGCCAGGGCCTCGGGGTCACCCAGGTCGGTGTCGGGCGCGGGCAGGGTGCCCTGGGTCAGCGCCTCGGTCCAGCGTGGCAGCCCGTCGAGGCGGCGCGCAGTCTGGCCGGCGCTGCACACCAGCACTGGCAGCCAGAGGGCGCGGGCCAGGTCGGCCAGCCGCTCGTACGGCGCGGCGGTGGTGGGCACGTCAGTCGGCCAGGCAGGGCACGGGCGGGGCCGCGCTGTCGGCCAGGGCCGTGTCCACAGGCAGGGCGGCGAAGCCGGCCCGGGCGGCCTGGGCACGCGCCAGCAGGCTGGCCAGCGCCTGCTGGTTGTGCTGGTGCACGGCCTCGATCTGCCGGCGCCACGAAGGCGGCAGCCAGGGGTGGCGGGTGGCCGCCAGCACGGCGGCCTGGCCGCTGGCACCCGCCTGGGCGTGCTGGTCGAGCAGGCGCTGGCACAGCTCGTCGACCTGGGCCACACGGGTCTGCACATGCAGCGCGCTGTAGTGGCGGCGCGCCCGCTCCGACACCCAGCGCAGCAGGGCCGGGTCGCGCTCGGTCGGGGCGCTGATGGCCTGGGCCAGGGCCAGCTTGCCGGCGCTGTCGTCCTGGGTGTTGGCGGGGGCGGTGGTTTCGAGTTCGAGCTGCTTTTCGAAGGCCTCGGTGGCGCGGGTCGGCCACTGCAGGTCCAGCGCTTCGGCCTCGGCCACCGTGGCCTGGAACCACTGCCGCAGTGCGGCCGCCTGGGCCGGCTGCTGGGCCAGCACAAAAGGCAGCAGCCACAGGTCCCAGGGCTGGACTTCGTCGGCCGCGCGGCTGGCGGCCTGCACCTGCAGCAGCCGCACCAGCTTGCGCCAGCGCCGGTCCGACACCGTCAGTTGCTGAGCGCGGCACCAGTCGCGCACCTGGCTGAGCCGGGCCAGCACGGCCTCGGGCAGGGCCACCGCGGGCGCGGCCTGGGCCAGGGCCTGCAGCTCGCGCTGCGAGAGCCGGGCCTGGGGGGCGGGGGTGTTGGCGGGCAGGCGCAGCAGGTCCAGGAAATGCGGGTCGTCCACCGGGGCCACCGGCAGGCGCAGCAGGAAGCGGTCGTGGAAGGCCTGCAGGGCCTCGTCGTCGGGCAGCTCGTTGCTGGCACCGATCAGGCTGATCAGCGGCACGCGGATGCGGTGGTCGCCATGGTCGTACTCGCGCTCGTTGAGCAGGGTCAGCAGGGCGTTGAGGATGGCCGAGTTGGCCTTGAACACCTCGTCCAGGAAGGCCACCTGGGCGGTCGGCAGGAAGCCCTGGATCAGGCGCTCGTAGCGGTCGTCTTCCAGGGCCTTGAGCGAGAGCGGGCCGAACAGCTCCTCGGGCACGGAAAAGCGCGTGAGCAGGCGCTCGAAGTAGGTGGCGCCGTGGAAGACCTGGTGCAGGCGTCGCGCCAGTTCGCTCTTGGCGGTGCCGGGCGGACCGATCAGCAGCACGCGCGCGCCGGCCAGCGCGCCCAGCAGCAGCACACGAACCGCCTCGTCGCGCTGCAGCAGGCCGCGGTCCAGGTCGGCCAGGCAGTCGTGCAGGAGTTGAGGGTTCATGGGGCCATTGTGCGATGGAAACCGGCCGGGCCCGCGCTGCAGAAAGAAGCCCCCAGCAGCGCGGGGCTGGTGGGGGCCGACAACGACCCCGAGGGCCGGTACTGAGGACGAGACTCCAATGTGGCCGAAGCCACACTGGGTGTATCGGCAGCGGCAGGCCGGGCTTGAGGGCCGGGCCCGCCCGGGCGTCAGGCGCCGGCCTGCAGCAGGCCGCGCGCCTCGATGAAGGCGACCACCTCGGCCAGGCCCTCGCGCGTCTTGAGGTTGGTCATGACGAAGGGCTTGAGGCCGCGCGGGCCGCTGCGCATGCGCTCGGTGTCGGCGCGCATCACGGCCAGGTCGGCGCCCACGTGCGGGGCCAGATCGGTCTTGTTGATGACCAGCAGGTCGCTCTTGGTGATGCCGGGGCCGCCCTTG
>CAZKDU010000016.1:5171-15365 GCA_964551485.1 uncultured Burkholderiaceae bacterium | reverse complement strand
GAAGACTATGTGCACCGCATCGGCCGCACCGGCCGCGCCGGTGCCTCGGGCCTGGCGGTGAGCTTCGTCAGCGGCGGCAACGACGCCCGCCTGGTGGCCGACATCGAGAAGCTGATCAAGAAAAAGATCGAGCTGCTGCCCTTCGAGTTCGAGGAGCAGTTGCCCGACATCCGGCGCCAGGGCCGCATCAACGACGGCCGCCGCATGTACGGCCGCGACAGCACTGACCCGCGTGGTGACGTGCCCGACACCCCGCGCGAGCGGCGCGAGCCCGTGCGCAGCCGCCCCGCGCCGGCCCCGCGCGACCCGTTCTTCGACAAGCCTTACGAAGCCAGCGCCCCGGCCAGCGCCGATGCCGCCCCAGCCTGGGAGGCTTCGGCCAAAGCCCCCACGGCGCGTGGCCTGTCGGCCTACATCAAGCCCAAGCGCAAGGTCGCGGCCCTGTTCAAGGCCCAGTGAACGCGGCCTGGCCCCCACGGGGGCCGGCCTGCCGCCGTCGGCCGAATATCCCCGGGGTGCCGGCGCGCCCCCTGGGGCCTGGCACCCAGCCCAACCCCTGTGGCTTCTTCCACGGTCTGTCTGTTTGTCGCACGGGCCGGGCCGACGGCTGCCCGCAGGCCAACCGGCCATGCACGCGGCTCAGGTGCCCGGCCGTTGCGCCTGTTCGCAGCCCACCTGAATCAGCCCATGCGGCTGCCCACCCGAGCCCAGGCGCAGCGCGCTCAGGCAGCCGCCCCAGACGCAGCCGCTGTCGAGTGACAGCAGGTCGGGCCGGCCCTCCAGCCAGCCCAGCGTGGACCAGTGGCCAAAGGCCACCAGCTGGCCCGCGGTGCGCCGGCCCGGCACATCGAACCAGGGCAGGAAGCCCGCAGGTGGCGGCAGCGCCCCGTCCTTGCTGCCGAACTCCATCTCACCCTCGGCGCTGCAAAAGCGCAGCCGTGTCAGCGCGTTGACGATCACGCGCAGGCGTGCGCTGCCGCTCAGGCCGTCGTGCCAGCGCGCCGGCTGGTTGCCATACATCTCGTGCAGGAAGGCCGGCAGGTCCGGGCCGCGCAGCACCTCGGCCACCTCGGCGGCCAGGGCCAGGGTTTGGGCCTGGTCCCAGCCGGGTAGCACACCGGCGTGCACCATCAGGCAGCCACCGGCATGCAGCGCCAGCGGCTGCTGCCGCAGCCAGTCCAGCAGGGCCGGGCGGTCGGGGGCTGCCAGCACGGCGCCTAGCGTGTCGTGGCGGTGCGGCGGGCGCACGCCATGCGCCACCGCGAGCAGGTGCAGGTCGTGGTTGCCGAGCAGGCAGCGTGCGCTGTCGCCCAGGGCCTGCAGCCGGCGCAGCACGCCCAATGAGTCGGGGCCGCGGTTGACCAGGTCACCGAGCAGGTAGAGGGTGTCGCGGCTGGGAGAGAAGTCCAGGCGGGCCAGCAGCCGCGCCAGGGCGGCGTCGCAGCCCTGCACGTCGCCAATCAGGTACATTGCCATGGTGTTGATTTTCGCCCGGCGCGAAGCCGGTGGCCCATGGACGTTCTGCTGATCGCGCTGCTGACCCTGATCAACGGCGTGTTTGCCATGTCGGAAATGGCGCTGGCTTCGAGCCGCAAAGCCCGCCTTGGGGCCATGGCCGAGGTCGGGGACCACGGCGCCGCTGCGGCGCTGCGGCTCATGGAGCAGCCCACGCAGTTCCTGTCCACGGTGCAGATCGGCATCACCTCGATTGGGGTGCTCAACGGCATCGTGGGCGAGGCTGCCTTCAGTGCCGGCGTGGCCCAGGCGCTGCGCGGCTGGGGCCTGTCGGAGGCGGTGGCCGGCATTGCCGCCACGGCGCTGGTGGTCACGGCCATCACCTTCATCACCATTATCTTCGGCGAGCTGGTGCCCAAGCGCATTGGCCAGCTCTACCCCGAGTCCGTGGCGCGCTGGGTGGCACCGCCCATGCGCTGGCTGGCTGCGGCCACCCGACCTTTTGTGCACCTGCTGTCGGCCGTGACCCAGGCCACGCTCAAGCTGCTGCGCATGGACGCCGGGGCTTCGCGCGCCGTGACCGAAGAAGAGATCAGCGCCAGCCTGGTCGAGGGCGTGGACGCTGGCGTGATCGAAGAGCACGAGCACCAGATGGTGCAGAACGTGTTCCACCTCGACGACCGGCTGCTGACCTCCATCATGGTCCACCGCGACGAGATCCAGTGGCTCGATGCTACAAATACAGTAGCGCAAAGCCTAGAGCAGCTAAGGGCTGGCAGCTCGAAGGGCCTGCACTCGTGGTACCCGGTGTGCCGTGGCGGGCTGGACGAGGTGCTGGGCCTGATCAGCGTGGCGCGGCTGCTGGAGCTGGGCCCGGGCCAGCCCGGGCCGATCGAGCCGCACGTGGTGTCGGCTGCCTTTGTGCCCGAAACCCTGAGCGGGCTGGAGCTGCTCGAGCAGTTCCGCGCGCGCGCCAGCCGCATGGTGTTCGTGGTCGATGAGTACGGTGTGGTGCAGGGGTTGCTGACCCCGCGTGACATGCTCGAAGCCATCACCGGCGAGCTGCAGCCGCGCCTGCAGGCCGATGCTTGGGCCATCGCCCAGACCGACGGCAGCTGGCTGCTCGACGGCCAGATGCCGGTCAGCGAGCTCAAGGCGCGGCTGGAGCTGCGCGAGCTGCCCGACGAAGAGCGTGGCCGCTACAACACCCTGGCCGGCCTGCTGATGGCGGTGTCGGGCCGGCTGCTGGACGCGCACGACCAGATCCACTGCGTGGGCTGGCGCTTCGAGGTGACCCAGCTCGCCGGCAAACGCATCGACAAGGTACGCGCCACTCGCGCGCCCGAGGCCGACTCCAGCCTCATGCCCCTGTGACGCCCCGTCGCGCGCCCCGTTCGCGTCTCGTTGAGCAGAGCCCGCGCCTGGTCCGCCCCAATATCTGGCCCACCCCCCGACCCGGCCCCAGCCTTGTTGCACCATGACCCTGTCCACCTCTGATGCCACCACCCCTCGCTACCGCGTGCTGATGGTCTGCATGGGCAACATCTGCCGCAGCCCCACGGCCCACGGTGTGTTCCGCCAGCGTGTGCAGGCCGCAGGCCTGGCGAGCGTGGTGGCGGTCGACTCCGCTGGCACCCACAACTACCACCCGGGCGCCGCGCCCGACGCGCGCAGCCAGCGCCATGCACTCGAGCGCGGCTACGACCTCTCAGACCTGCGCGCGCGCCAGCTGCGCCCCGAAGACTTTGCGCACAGCGACCTGCTGCTGGTGATGGACTGGGACAACCTGGCCCTGACCGAGCAGCGCTGCCCGCCCGAGCACCGGCACAAGCTGCGCCGCCTCACCGAGTTCTGCCAACAGCACAACAGCCCAGTTGTGCCCGACCCGTACTACGAAGGCGCGCAGGCGTTCGAGCACGTGCTGGATCTGGTAGAGGATGCCTGCGAGGGGCTGCTGCGGCATGTGCGGCAGCGGTTGGGGGCGACGCCTCCCACTTGACTCTGGCCACAATGGATGCAAGATCGGGAACATCAAAGAAAAATCATCTTTCACGCAACATCCTCATGCTTTCCAAAAGTTCACAGGTTGTTGTTGATTCCGGTCCGCTGATTTTTCCTTGGGGCAAGCTGGATCGATCTTCAGCGGGTGCTGTCCGTGTGCATCCCTTGCTAGATCACATGACTGATGTGGCGGCAGTGTTGGAGGCCTTGCTACTGCTGCCTGCTGTCCGGCGCGCATTGGATTGTGCAGCTGAACGCTCCTTGACCGATGTGGACCGTGCACGTTTGGCCGTGCTGACCTTCCTGCACGACATCGGCAAGGCCAACGCCGGCTTCCAAATGCGTTACTGGCGCGAGCGCGCGGAGCGCCCTGCGGCATGGAGCGTGGCCGAGTGTGGCCATGGCCCACAGGGCTGGGCCTTGTTCGCAGGTGGCCTGCATGACGCGGCGCGGGTGACGGCAGGCTTGCCGCTTCAGGCTATGGATACCTGGGGTAGCGCCGTGAAGCCTTTGCTCTACGCCAGCATCAGCCACCACGGCCGGCCGGTCGGTGACGAGGCCACCTTCTCCATCTGGCAGCCCGTGCGCGACGGTACTGTGTGCCTTTACGACCCGGCCGACACCGTCGCCGCGATGGGTGCCCGCGTCCAGGCTCTGTATCCGCAGGCCTTTGCAGACGAGGCCCCCGACCTGCCGGAGGCACCCGCCTTCGCCCATCTGTTCGCCGGCCTCGTGCAACTGGCCGACTGGTTGGGTTCGGACACCCGTCCCGCCTTCTTCCCCTACACCCAGCCCGGCGAAGACCGTGCCACCACCGCGCCGCGGCGCGCTCGCCATGCGCTGCGTGCCGTCGGCCTGGACGTGGGCGAGGCCGCCGCGCGCTTGGCATCCACAGCATGCGACTTCGCGCAGGCCTTCGGTGTGCCGTCACCGCACCCGATGCAGGCGGCCATGATCGACGACAGCCTCGGTCCTGTGGTGGTGCTGGAAGCCGAGACCGGCAGCGGCAAGACCGAGGCGGCGCTGTGGCGCTTTCTGCACCTGTGGCGCACCGGGCAAGTCGATGCGCTGTATTTCGCACTGCCCACCCGCGTGGCCGCCTCGCAGCTGTACGAGCGTGTACAGGCCTTCGTGCGCCGTGTCTGGCCGGTCGATCCGCCGGTGGCCGTGCGTGCGCTTCCTGGCTACACCGCTGCGGATGGAGCGACCCCGGAGAGGCTGCCGGATTTCGAGGTTTTGTGGTCGGACAAAGCCGATGGAAGGCCGGATGAAGCCGCGACCCAGGCCGACCGCCGCTGGGCGGCCGAATCGCCCAAGCGCTACCTGGCCGCGACCATCGCCGTCGGCACCGTGGACCAGGCCCTGCTGGGCGCCTTGCAGATCAAGCACGCGCACCTGCGCCAGGCCATGCTGGCGCGCAGCCTTCTGGTGGTGGACGAGGTCCACGCCTCGGACGCCTACATGACGCGCTTGCTGGAACATCTGCTTCGCGCCCACGTGGCCTGCGGTGGCCAGGCGCTGTTGTTGTCGGCCACGCTGGGTGCGTCGGCGCGCGCCTGCTACCTGTCCATCGGCGGCAATCGTCGCTCTTACCGCGTACCACCGCCTCTTGCGCAGGCCCAGGCCTTGCCATACCCAGCCATCGGCCACCGCACGGTCAGCGGACTGGCGCTGCTGCCTGTGCAGGGCAACCCCCGCCACAAGACCGTGTACTGGGAGACCTGGGACCAGATCGATGCGCCCGAGGCCATAGCCGCGCGCGCTGTCGAGGCGGCGGCGGCCGGCGCGCGCGTGCTGGTCGTGCGCAACACTGTGCCGGCGGCCGTCGCCACCCTGCAGGCGGTCGAGACGCTGGCTGCGGCGCAGGGTCTGGACTGCTTGTTCCGCGTGGGCGAGAACGGTGGCGTCAGCACGCTGCACCACAGCCGCTTCAGCCGCCAGGACCGGCCACTGCTCGACGATCAGGTGCAGACCCAGATCGGCAAGCATCGCAGCCCGCGCGGTGGCTTGGTCGTGATCGGCACACAGACCCTAGAGCAAAGCCTGGACATCGATGCCGACCTGCTCATCACCGACCTGTGCCCGATGGACGTGCTGCTGCAGCGCCTGGGCCGGCTGCACCGGCACGAACGGCCCAGCCAGGAGGCTCCGGACGACCGCCGGCCTGCAGGCTTCGAGCAGCCGCGCGCCTGGGTGCTGACCCCGCCGGAACATGATCTGGAACCCTTGCTTCAGCGCCAGCGCCATGGCTTGGGGCCGATCCGACCCCGGAACGAGCCCATGGGCGGCGTCTATCCTGATCTGCGGGTGCTGGAAGCCACGCGGCGGCTGATCGCGGCCCAGCCCACGCGCAGCATTCCGGCCGACAACCGCTTTTTGGTAGAGCAGGCCACGCACTCCGATGCAATGAAAGCGATCACTCAGAAAATGGGTGATGCCTGGATAAGATTTGGCAATGAATATGAAGGTGCCCTTAAGCAAGCCCCGAGAACAATGGCCAACCTACATGCCGTGTCTTTCGATAAGCCGTTCGACGACGTGCAGTTTCCCGAAGACGAGGGCCGCATCGGCAGCCGGCTGGGCGCGGCCGATCGCGTTGTGATCTTTGACCCGCCACTGCCGGGGCCTTTCGGGAAAGCCGTCACGCAGTTAGCCATTCGTCACCATCTGCTGCCACGCGGCCTGGCGCCAGACGCCCAGGCCTCGCAACTGTTGGCTTTGCCCGATTCCGCTGGCTTCACGTTCGAGTTGGGTGCGGTGCAGTACCGCTACACCCGGCTCGGCTTGGAGCGCCTTCCATCCACGACCAAGGAAAGTGCGAACGATGCCGCATGACACTGCGTCCCCCGGCCTGCGCTGGAATCTGCTGGACGAAGCCTTGATCCGCTGGCGCTGCGCGGCGCGCGGGGAACTGCATTGCAGCAGCCTGCCTGCCTTGCTGGTCGCTCTCGCAGCCGACACGGTGCGCGATTTCCCCGCCCTGCGACCGCACCAACGCCACCCCTGGCATGCCTTTCTCGCGCAGTTGGCGGCCATCGCACTGCACCGAGCCGGCCAGGCCGAACCCTGGAGGGAGTCCGCCGACTGGCAAGCCGCTTTGCTGGCGCTGACGCCGGACGATGCGGACGGCGCGGCGTGGTGTCTGGTTTCGCCTCCCGAGCGGCCAGCCCTGTTGCAGCCGCCAGTACCTGGCGAACGCGTGGACGACTGGAAGAACGTGCTGCATGCCGCTGATGAACTGGACATGCTGGTCACGTCCAAGAACCATGACCTCAAGGGCGCCCGTGCCTATCGCGCTGAGCCGGACGACTGGCTGTTCGCGCTGGTCAGCCTGCAAACGCAGGAGGGCTTCCTGGGAGCTGGTAACTATGGTATCTCACGCATGAATGGTGGCTTCGCCAGTCGTCCCGGCGTGGGTATTGCTCCGGCAGGCGCCTGGGGCGCGCGCTGGCGCGCGGACGTGCAGACGCTGCTGGCCCAGCACGATGCCATCGCCGACCAGCAGGGCTTTGCGGCCGACACCGGCCACGCGCTGCTGTGGATGCAGCCCTGGGCAGGGACCGATTCGCTGGCCATGGCCTCGCTCGATCCGCTGTACATCGAAATCTGCCGGCGCGTGCGCCTGACGGCCAACGGCGATCGCCTGGGCGCACGTGTCACGGGCAGTAAGGCAGCGCGTGTTGCGGGCAAGGACCGCAACGGCATCACGGGCGATGCCTGGACGCCGGTCGATGCCGCCGACGGCAAAGCGCTCACGGTCTCGGGCGCAGGCTTCGAATACAAGCTCATGGCCGAACTGCTCACGGGCGGGCGCTTCACCCAGGGCGCCGCCTGGCGCCTGGATGGCTGGCCGCGCGACGCGAGCTTACAACTTATTGCCCAGGCGGCCGTGCGCGGCCAGGGCAAGACCGAGGGCTACCACGAGCGGCGTGTGCCCATCTCGCCCAAGTTGCGCAGCCGCCTCGCCGGACCGCAGCGCGTGGCGGTCGCCGAAATGGCCAAGCAACGTATCGCAGCCATCGCAGCATTGCGCAAGCTGCTGTGGAGCTCGCTGGTGATCCTGTTCGCCAACGGTGATGGCGACGATCGCAACGACAGCCTCAGTGACAAGGCCGGCCGCTTTGCGCGGCCCTTCGAGCAGGGCGAAGACGCGCGATTTTTCGATGACCTGGCGTTGGAGGCCGAAGCGGAAGATGCCGAACGTCCTGCGCTGCGTGTGCAGTGGCTGCTGAGTCTGGTTGAGCGTGCCGCAGGCGTGCTGGAGCAGTCCTTCGACGCCGGGCCACGAAGCGCCATGCAGCGCTACAAGGCCCGAGCAGCGGCTTTCAACCGCTTCCATGGCGCACTGCGTGGCGCCAAACCCGTGCTGCCGGACCTTACGCAGCACTACGCCCAACAACGCCGCGATGTGGCGCCTGAACCGCAAGGACATCAACATGCCTGACCCCACCATCGACGCCCCTGTGGCCGACGCGAACGACACCGCACCCGTACGCGGCAACCCCTACGGTGCCTTGGCTGCGCATGTGCGCCATGCCGGGCCCGGCGACCGCGCGGCGCTGGCGCGCATGGACCCCGATGCGCTGCGGGCGCACGAGATCGCAGCGCTCTCGCGTGCGCTGCTCTCGGCCGGCTTGCAACCCGAGACCTGGCGCCCCGAAACCTGGCCGCGCTGGGCGCTCATCGCCCACGGCATGGCGCTGGCGGGGCACGACGGCGCCGGCCGGCTCGGCCGGCAACTGGCCCAGGCGGGCGTGGCCGAGTCGCGCATAACGCGGCTGCTCACGGCCCGAGGCGAAGCCTTCCGACAACTGCTGCCGCGTGTGCTGCGGCTGCTGGCCTCCAAGGGCGTGCAGCCCAACTGGTTTGAACTCGGCGAACTGGTGCTCAAGGAAGACAGCAATTCGGCAGGAGACGCCCAGCGTGCCGAACACCTGCGCATGCGCATCGCCGGGCCTTATTTCTCGGCGCTGGCGAGCAAGGCTTGAACAACACCCATCGACTCCAGGAGGAACCATGACACTGCCCCGTTTCCTGCAAATCCACACACTGCACAACTACCCAGCAGCGCTGCTCAACCGCGACGATGCCGGCCTGGCCAAGCGCCTGCCGTACGGCGACAAGGTGCGCACGCGCATCTCCTCGCAATGCCTCAAGCGCCATTGGCGCGTGGCCGACGATGCCTTCGCACTGAGCCGTCTGGATGTGCCGATGGCCGTGCGCTCGCGCGAGACGCCGCGCCTGATCCGCGACAAGCTGCTCGCGGCCGGCGTGGCCGAGCCCTTGGCGCAACTGGCCGTGGAAGGCCTGCGCGCGGCGGGCCTCGTCGACAAGGCCAAGGACCTCAAGGATAAAGACGCGCTGGAGACCGGCCAGGCCGTGCTGCTGGGTTACGCCGAGATCGACTACCTGGTGCAGCGCTGCGCCGCACTAGCCGCGGAACACAGCGAGGAGAAAGCGCTCAAGGCGGCCATTGCCGGTTTCCTCAAGGATGAGAAAAAGAACATCGAAGCCCTGCGCCTGGGCAGTGGGCTGGAGTCCGCGTTGTTCGGCCGCATGGTCACGTCCGACGTGCTGGCCAGCCGCGACGCGGCCGTCTACGTGGCCCATGCCTTCACCGTGCACGAGGCGCAGGTCGAGAACGACTACTTCACCGTGGTAGACGATCTGCTCCAGGAGGCGGGCGAGACCGGCTCGGCCGGCATCTTCGACACCGAACTGGCCAGCGGCCTGTACTACGGCTACGTGGTGGTCGACGTGCCCCAGCTCGTGGCCAACCTGGAAGGCGTGGCCATCCAGGACTGGAACAGGGCCACCCCCGAGCAGCGCGCCCTGGCCGGCCGTGTGGTGCAGCACCTACTGCATCTGGTGGCCACCGTGAGCCCGGGTGCCAAGCGGGGTTCTACAGCGCCTTTCGCTTGGGCCAAGTTCATGTTGGTGGAGGCCGGCGACTGGCAGCCCCGCAGCTTGGCGGGCGCATTCCAGAACGCGCTGCCGTCCAGCCAGCCCACCTTGCGCAAAGCGGCCGTGCAGCGCCTGGCGGATGAGATTGCGCAGATGGATGCCGCCTACGGCGCACCGCTGGTTCGCCGCTACCTGGCGGTGGACGAAGTGCAGGTGCCGGGCGCCGAGCGGCTGCCGTTGACGGCGCTGGCCGAGTGGGCGCAGGCCGCGGTGACGCGCGCGGAGGCTTGAACATGGCACGGCATCTGGTGTTGCGCCTGGCATCGCCGCTGATCGCCTTCGGTGGCGAGACCATTGACAACCAGGGCGTGATCCGTGACTTTCCGGCGCTGTCCATGCTGACCGGGCTCATCGCCAACGCGCTGGGCTGGGATCGTGGGCAGGATCAGCTGCACAACCGCCTGCAGCAGCGCCTGCGCATGGGTACGGTGCTGGAGCCCATGGCCTTGCGCGGTGGCACTGCGCAGTCACAGCGGCTCGTGGATTTCCAGACAGCCGAGCTGGGCGCTGCCGACAAGGGCTGGACCACTTGGGGCCAGCCGGAGGAGCGCCGCGGCGGGGCCGGCTCCTACGCCGGCCCGCACCTGCGCTACCGGCACTACCACGCGGAACTCACCGCCTGGGTCGCCCTGCACCTGGACCCCGCCGACGAAGCACCAACGCTGGAACAAGTCGCTGCCGCGCTGGATCGGCCGGCGCGCCCGCTGTTCATCGGCCGCAAACCCTGTCTGCCGACCGGGCGCCTGGTGACTGGTTGGCAGGATGCTGAGCACG
>CAZKDU010000016.1:0-5161 GCA_964551485.1 uncultured Burkholderiaceae bacterium | reverse complement strand
GTGCTCAGCGCCTTGCAGGCCTGGACCCAGCAGCTTCCAGCCCATGGTGCGGGCTGGCGTGCGCAGTGGCCCGACGGCCAGGGCAGCCTGCCTCAGGATCGCCGCAGCGACCTTTGCGACGAGCGCAACTGGACCAGTGGCCTGCACGGCGGCTGGCGGTTGGTGCGCGAAGGACTGCTGCCGGCAAGGGGAGTGGCATGAGCGGACTGGCGCTGAACTTGCTACACACGCAGCCCGATGCCCGTCTGCTGGCCGCCTGGGTGGCGCGCCATCACCAGAAGCATGAACGGCAGCCCTCGGACCTTGGCGACGCCTTGCATGGGCTGCTGCGCGCGGCCTTTGGCGAGGCAGCGCCGCAGCCCTTCCGCTATCTGGACGAGCGGCAGGGTTTGCTGGCCTACACGGCGCTGGATGCCGACGCGTTGCGCATGCAGGTGGCGCTGGCCGATCCGCTGGCCGCACAGACCCTGGGCCTTGCGGCCACCGCCCAGCACGATGGTTACCGCTTGCGGCCTTTTCCGACGCAGTGGCCGCAAGACCAGGTGCTTGGATTCGAGCTGCGTTTGCGACCCACGGTGCGTGCCGCCAAGGGGGAGCGAGACGCCTTCCTGCATGCGGTGGAGCAGGCGAACGGCGCACCCTTGCAGCGCGAGGCCGTGTACGTGCAATGGCTGCGCGAGCACCTGGCGCCGCGTGAGGGCGCTGCGCGCGAAGCCTGGCAAGGTGCCGTCGAGCTGCTGGACGATGTCCACTTGGCCGGTTTCCAGCGCCAGCAGGTGGTGCGGCGCACCCAGGCCGCGGGCGGCGAGGCACGGCGTGGCCGCGTGATCGACGGGCCGGATGCGCTGCTCAAGGGGCATCTGCGCGTGCGCGATTCCGCGGCCTTTGCGCAGCTGCTGGCGCGCGGCGTGGGGCGGCACCGTGCGTTCGGCTTCGGCATGCTGCTGCTGAGCCGGGCGGGCTGAGGAGTGCGCGGTGCTCAAGGGCCGGCTGGGGCTTGAGACGGCGCGCATCCCGCATGCGGACCGCCATGGCTTGTTGTGGCTGTCGCGCGGTGAGCTGTGCGTGGTCGATGGCTGCCTGCACTTCCTGCGGGGGCGCGAGAGCCTGACGCCGGGCATCGACCAGATTCCGCACCAGGCGGTGTCGATGATCCTGCTCGGGCCGGGCAGCAGCGTGACGCACGATGCGCTGCGCCTGCTGGCGCGGCACGGCACGCTGCTGGCGGCCGTGGGCGAGGACGGCGTTCGCAGCTACACCGCCCCGCCGCTGCTGCCGGACCGTTCCGACGTGGCGCGGCGCCAGGCCGAGCTGTGGGGCAACCCGCGTCGGCGCATCAGCGTGGCACGCCACATGTACGCGCTTCGCCTGGGCGAGGTGTTGCCGCACCGCGACCTGGATACGCTGCGCGGTATCGAGGGTTCGCGTGTCAAGAACTTCTACAAGCTGATGGCGGAGAAGCACGGCATCCAGTGGAAAGGGCGGAACTACGACCGCGCCAACCCCAATGCGACCGATCTGCCGAACCAGGCCATCAACCATGCGGCCACGGCGGTGCAGGCGGCTGCGGCCATCGCGGTGCAGTCATTGGCGGCGCTGCCGCCGCTGGGCTTCATCCACGAGGACTCGGGCCAGTCTTTTGTGCTGGACATTGCCGACTTGTTCCGCGACACGGTGACCCTGCAGATTGCATTTACTGCTGCCAAGCGCATGGAGCAAGTGGACGACACGGTCGACCGCCTGGTGCGGCGCGAGGCCGCGGCGGTGTTCCGCAAACAGCAAGTGATCGGCGCCATGATCGACCGCATCAAGGCCGTGCTGCGCATGGACGAATTGGGAAGCGAGGTGAAGAGTGGCGCTGGTGATGATCGTGATCCGTGATGTACCGGACCGTTTCCATGGGTTTTTGTCGTCGGTGATGTTGGAGGTTGCCCCAAATGTGTTTGTGTCACCTCGAATGAACCCTGGCGTGCGTGCTCGTGTCTGGGAGGTTATGAGTGATTGGCATCGGCACGAAAACCAGGGAAGCCTGGTGATGGTCTGGCGCGATCTCAACGCCGTGGGAGGGGTGGGCGTGGTGAATCTGGGCGATCCGCCGCGCGAACTGCTCGAGGCGGATGGTATGTGGCTGGTGCGGCGCCGCGTGGTGGCAACGGTTGAAAACGCTCTTTAAAAATTCGAATGGATTTTGTGGTTTTCTCTTGCGTAACTTGGGTTTACATGCGAGAGGTTGCCCCGCGTGAGCGGGGATAGACCGCAGCAGGCCGCACCGGCACCGGCCACCCCGACGGTTGCCCCGCGTGAGCGGGGATAGACCCGTGTAGGAGCGACTGAAAGCCGTGAAGGTGACGGTTGCCCCGCGTGAGCGGGGATAGACCCCGCAGCACATAGCCATGCAGGTCTGCGCCCACGGTTGCCCCGCGTGAGCGGGGATAGACCCGCGCGCGACGTCTACCTCACCATGCCGCAGGTGGTTGCCCCGCGTGAGCGGGGATAGACCCCTCTGGGACTGGACCCAGCCGCTCAATGCCAAGGTTGCCCCGCGTGAGCGGGGATAGACCCCTGTTTGCCACCCCAAATGAAGCACCCGGCAAGGTTGCCCCGCGTGAGCGGGGATAGACCCATCACGTCCACGCCCTCAGACTGGGGGCCACAGGTTGCCCCGCGTGAGCGGGGATAGACCCCTGAAAAGGTCAAAACGACCGGGCGCCTTGCGGGTTGCCCCGCGTGAGCGGGGATAGACCCGATTGGCGCGATATCTGGCCAGAACTGGCCGAGGTTGCCCCGCGTGAGCGGGGATAGACCCCCAATCGACATGGACAGGAGAACGGGCCTCGAGGTTGCCCCGCGTGAGCGGGGATAGACCCCCAGCCGCAATGGCCGCGCATGCCAGCGCGGTGGTTGCCCCGCGTGAGCGGGGATAGACCCGTGGCAGGCGGCGCATGCACCGGCACCGGCGTGGTTGCCCCGCGTGAGCGGGGATAGACCCGGTGGCCAACAGCTCCCAGTCGCCATTGAGCTGGTTGCCCCGCGTGAGCGGGGATAGACCCTTTAAAGGCGTCGGGGTAGAGCGCACGAAAACGGTTGCCCCGCGTGAGCGGGGATAGACCCGTGCCGATCTGGCTGGCCCTGCCTGTGGTTGCGGTTGCCCCGCGTGAGCGGGGATAGACCCTCAGCGAAGTCATCTGACCAATGCTTAGGCATGGTTGCCCCGCGTGAGCGGGGATAGACCCCAGGCCCTGGCCGAGCTGGCCACGGCGGCCTTGGTTGCCCCGCGTGAGCGGGGATAGACCCTGGCCCGCCGCACCAAGGAAATGCAGGCCTACGGTTGCCCCGCGTGAGCGGGGATAGACCCTTTAAAGGCGTCGGCGTCGAGCGCACGAAAACGGTTGCCCCGCGTGAGCGGGGATAGACCCCCCCGAGAACGAAGCGCGTGGCCGAGACAGCCGGTTGCCCCGCGTGAGCGGGGATAGACCCAACGACGGCTGCGCCATTGCCCGCAGCAACGAGGTTGCCCCGCGTGAGCGGGGATAGACCCCAGGTGACGCTGGCAGTCAACGCCACTGGCCAGGTTGCCCCGCGTGAGCGGGGATAGACCCTGGAGTCACCACCATGTCAGCCATCACCATCGGGTTGCCCCGCGTGAGCGGGGATAGACCCTCTTCGCGGTTTTGTGGTTCCATAGGTCTCGCGGTTGCCCCGCGTGAGCGGGGATAGACCCGCCATCAAGGAAGGCGCCAAGGCGTCCGACTAGGTTGCCCCGCGTGAGCGGGGATAGACCAGCTTTGCAGTCACGGCTGGCAAGAGCTACCGCGGTTGCCCCGCGTGAGCGGGGATAGACCCTTCAAAGGAGAATCCAGATTGATTAACGAATTGGTTGCCCCGCGTGAGCGGGGATAGACCCGTGGTGCGCGACTACCCTGGTGGGGCAGATGCGGTTGCCCCGCGTGAGCGGGGATAGACCCGGCACGAACGGCACGAACGGTATCAACGCATTGGTTGCCCTGCGTGAGCGGGGATAGACCCTGCCGCATGAAGCGGTGGTGATCAGCGTTCACGGTTGCCCCGCGTGAGCGGGGATAGGCCCACCGCCAAGGTGGCCACGCAGGCTGCCCAGGGGGTTGCCCCGCGTGAGCGGGGAACCGCTACATGGCCCTCGTGCGTGCCATCCTGCGCCGCGCTCGGGACGATTGGGAGTGGCTTGACCGTGTGCCCAAGGTGTCGATGCTGCGTGACAGGGTGGTGCGCATGCGTTCGCTGTCGCGTGAAGAGTATGGGCGTTTGATGGCCGAGCTGCCCTCGCATTTGCGCGACATGGCGGAATTTTCCATTGCGACGGGCTACGGCAGGGCAACGTGACGCGCCTCCAGTGGAAGCAAATCAGCCTGGAGCGTCAGCACCTCTGGATTTCCGCCGATGACCACAAGAACGGCCACCCCCATGCCGTACCCCTGAACAGCGCCGCCATGGCCGTTTTAGGCCGGCGCAAGGGCGATCACCAGACCCATGTGTTTACCTACGAGGGTAGGCCCATCGTTCAGGTCAACACCAAGGTGTGGCGGGGGGGCTGAAACGCGCTGGCATCGAGGATTTCCGCTGGCATGACCTGCGGCACACCTTCGCCACGTGGCATCGGGAGGCTGGCACGCCGACCTGGGAATTGCAGCGCTTGGGGGGTGGAAGTCACAGACGATGGTCGAACGGTACGCCCACGTCGCGCCGGACGGCTTGCAGATAGCGGCTGCTCGGCTGGATAATGTCCTGTCGAGTACATCCTGACTACATGAAAAAAGCCCCGACGCTTTCGCATCAGGGCTTTTCATTTGGTGCCGGAGAGATGAATCGAACACCCGACCTTCTCATTACGAATGAGCTGCTCTACCGACTGAGCTACACCGGCTGAATCCGAGATTATAGCGGGCTGTGGTGGTAACCCGTCACGCGCTCGACCTCGTTCTTGGAGCCCAGGATCACGCTCACGCGCTCGTGCAGTTGCTGGGGCTGCAGGTCCAGGATGCGCTGGCGGCCGTTGGTGGCGGCGCCGCCGGCCTGCTCGACCAGCCAGCCCATGGGGTTGGCCTCGTACATCAGGCGCAGCTTGCCGGGCTTGTTGGGCTCGCGCTTGTCCCAGGGGTACATGAAAATGCCGCCGCGCGTCATG
>CAZKDU010000015.1:0-15423 GCA_964551485.1 uncultured Burkholderiaceae bacterium | reverse complement strand
CCTTCGGCGGCGCCTACGAGGTGCTGCCCTATGTGTACCAGGGCGCGGTGGAGCATTTCGGCTGGCTCACGGGGCCACAGATGATCGATGGCCTGGCGTTGGGTGAAACCACGCCCGGGCCGTTGATCATGGTCGTGGCCTTCGTGGGTTTTGTGGGTGGCTGGGCCAAGGCGGTGCTCGGCCCCGACGCGCTGTTCGCCGGGGCGGCGTTGGCCGCCACTGTGGTGACCTGGTTCACCTTCCTGCCCTCGTTCGTGTTCATTCTGGCCGGCGGACCGGTGGTCGAGGCGACCCACGGCAAGCTCGGCTTCACCGCGCCGCTGACCGGGGTGACCGCCGCGGTGGTGGGGGTGATTGCCAGTCTTGCTCTGTTTTTCATAGTGCACATTGCAGTGCCGGCAAGGGTTGATGGCCATTTTGGTGGCCATGTCGACGTGGCGGCCCTGGGCCTGGCGGCACTGGCCCTGTGGGCCTTGATGCGCCTGAAGCTGGGGGTGATCCCGGTCATCGGCCTGTGTGCGCTGGCCGGTCTGGGCCTGCGCTCGCTGGGCTGGGCCTGAGCGGGGCCGGGGGCGGGCGGGCCGTCTGCCCGGCCTGTATGCTCGGGGCCTGTTTCATCCCTGCGCACCATGCCCCGCTTCGCCGCCAACCTGTCCCTGATGTACCCGGAGCTGCCGTTCCTCGACCGCTTCGAGGCGGCTGCGCTGGACGGCTTCCGCGCCGTGGAATACCTGTTCCCCTACGAATGGCCGGCGGCCGAACTCAAGGCCCGGCTGAACCACTGGGACTTGCAGCAGGTGCTGTTCAACGCGCCGCCAGGCGGGGCCGACCACGCCGCGATGCAGACGGCCTGGGCCAACGGCCATCGCGGCACCGCGGCGCTTCCCGGCCGCGAGGCCGAGTTCCGCACCGGCCTGGCCTATGCACTGCACTACGCCCAGCAACTGGGCTGCCCGCGCGTGCACGTGATGAGCGGCATCCTGCCTGAACACACGGCACGCGAGTCGCTGAAAGACCACGTCGTGGCCAACCTGCGCTGGGCCGCGGCCGAGGCGGCGCAGCACGGCGTCACGCTGATGCTCGAGGGCATCAACCAGCGCGACATGCCGCGCTATTTCCTGAACCGGCAAGACCATGCGCACGAGATCGTCGAGGCCGTGGGCGCTCCCAACCTGCAGGTGCAGATGGACCTGTACCACTGCCAGATCGTCGAGGGCGACCTGGCCGCCAAGCTGCGCCGCTACCTGCCGACCGGCCGCGTTGGCCACCTGCAGATCGCCGGCGTGCCCGAGCGCGCCGAGCCCGACTTGGGCGAGGTCAATTACGGCTACCTGTTCGAGTTGATCGACGCGCTGGGCTACCCCGGCTGGGTCGGCTGTGAGTACCGGCCGCGCCGCGGCGGCGAACCCGGTGGCACACGTGCCGGGCTGGGCTGGCGGCCCCGGGCCTAGCTGGGCCTGCGCCCGAAGTCGGCCTGCGCGCAGGCCGCTAAAGGCCCATGAGCACAGGCTTTGCGCCGTTTATCGGCGGTCACTGCCTGGAACCGCTGCCGAATACTTCAGGGACCCTGCGGGAGAACGTTTGGCCACGGTGGCCGGCACCATGCCCCGCGCCAAGGACCCTTCATGATCAATTCAGCCGCCATGCAACCGTCCCGACAGGGCGCGGGCCCGTCCAGCGAAGCGGTGCGCGAGTACCTCACGTTCCGGCTTGGGCGAGAAGAGTACGGCATCGACATCCTGCGTGTGCAGGAAATCCGCTCCTACGACGAGCCCACCCGGCTGGCCAACGCCCCGGCCTACGTCAAGGGAGTGATCAACCTGCGCGGCACCATTGTGCCGATCGTGGACCTGCGCCTCAAGCTGGGCTGCGCCAAGGCCGAGTACAGCGTGTTCACGGCGGTGGTGGTGCTCAACGTGCACGACCGGGTGATGGGCGCCGTGGTCGACTCGGTCAGCGACGTCATTGCGCTCGGGCAGTCGGCCATCAAGCCGGCGCCGCAGATGAACGGCGTGGTCGACACCCAGTACATCACCGGCCTGGCCGACGTGGCCGAGCGCATGCTGATCCTGGTGGACATCGAGAGCCTGATGTCTGCCAACGAGGTGTCGCTGGGCCAGGAGGCTGCGGCCAGCAGCGCGGCCTCGGCCCCGGTGTCCGAGCATTCGCGTTTTGAGCTGAGCTGTGCGTGACCGTTGCCTGACAGGCCTGTCGAGCCGCCTCGTCGCCCTGGACCGCCCAGCCCGCGCAGGCCGGGCCGTTGTGGCCGACGGTCGTACCAACTGAGCCCGGTTCGCCGGGCTTATTGGCGGGCCGCAGGCGCGCTGAACCACCAACAATCAAATCTTCCAATTGGTCGAGTGGGCCCCCAGTGGCCCCCTCATGAACGGAGCAAGCAATGAAACTGAGCAACCTCACGGTCAAGGCCCAGCTCGCCATCGGCTTTGGCGTGCTGCTGGCCATCATCATCGGTCTGTCTACCTTGTCCATCGTCGAGGAAAACCGCCTCGAGGCAGGGTTCAACAACCACGTGGACAACATCTCGCGCATCGAGGCTCTGGCCAGTGCGGTGCGGGGTGCGGCCGATGCCCGGGCCATCGCCGCACGCAACCTAGTGCTGGTCACTGACACAGCGGACGTGAAGAACGAATACGCCAGCGTGACCAAGGCCCATGAAGAGATGCAGAAGAACCTGGCCGATCTGAAGGCGGCCGTGGCCAAGCTCGACCTCAAAGACAGCTCGCTGCGCAGCCAGGTCGAAGAGATCGACAAAGTCGAGACGGCATATGGCCCGGTGGCTCTGAACATCGTCAAGCTGACCATGGACGGCCAGAAGGCGCAGGCCATCGAGCGCATGAACCGCGACTGCCGCCCGTTGTTGGCGGCCCTCATCAAGGGCGTGAACGAGTTCCTGGGTCATACCGCCCAGATGGGGCGCGCCAGTGTGGAAGCGTCGAACGCCTCCAACCAGCAGTCGCGCTACACCCTGATCGGGGTCAGTGTGGTGGCTGCGCTGATTGCGGTGGCGCTGGGCTTCTTCATCACCGGCATGATCACCCGTCCGCTGGCCCAGGCCGCTGCCGCTGCCGACCGCATGGCCACGGGTGACCTGACCGTGGACCTGCACGCCGAAGGCACGAACGAGCTGGCCAAGATGTCGCAGGCCCTGGTCAACATGCGTGACAACTTGGCCCGCGTGGTGTCGGGCGTGCGCAGCGGTGCCGACAGCGTGTCGGTGGCCAGCGCCGAGATCGCCCAGGGCAACAACGACCTGTCGGCCCGCACCGAGCAGCAGGCCAGCGCACTGGAGCAGACCGCAGCCTCCATGGAGCAGCTGGGCAGCACCGTGCGCCAGAACGCCGACAACGCACGCCAGGCCAATCAGCTGGCCATCAGCGCCTCCAGCGTGGCGCAGCAGGGCGGCGAGGTCGTGGGCCAGGTGGTCAACACCATGAAAGGCATCAACGACTCCTCGCGCAAGATCGCCGACATCATTGGCGTGATTGATGGCATCGCTTTCCAGACCAACATCCTGGCGCTCAACGCCGCTGTGGAAGCCGCCCGTGCCGGCGAACAGGGCCGTGGCTTCGCCGTGGTGGCGGGCGAGGTGCGCAACCTGGCCCAGCGCAGCGCCGAAGCCGCCAAAGAAATCAAGTCCCTCATCACCGCCAGCGTGGAGCAGGTGGAGCAAGGCTCCAGCCTTGTCGACAAGGCTGGTGACACCATGAACGAGGTGGTAGGCTCGATCCGCCGCGTGGCCGACATCGTGGGTGAGATCAGCGCTGCCAGCCAGGAGCAGAGCTCGGGCGTGGCCCAGATCGGCGAGGCCGTCACGCAGATGGACCAGGCCACCCAGCAGAATGCCGCGCTGGTCGAGCAGTCGGCCGCCGCCGCCGACAGCCTGCGCAACCAGTCGCAGCAGCTGGTCGAGGCCGTGGGCGTGTTCCGGCTGGCCGGCGGGCAGGCCTTTGTTGCGCCCGCACCGCGCAGCGCTGCCCCGTTGTCCAAGCCATCCGTCAAACACGTGGTCCAGGCCAAGTTGGACCACAAGCCCGCGGCCAAATCGGTGGCCAAGTCCACCCCTGCCTTGGCCGTGGCCAGCGCCAAGACCGGCACCGACGATTGGGAAAGTTTCTGACCTCCGGGTCGCACCAGGCATCCCACGGCGGGCGGTGATCCAGCAGTACACGCGCCCAATGTGATGCAATAGCTCCTCTGGATCAGAGGAGCTATTTTTTTATGAACGCCCGCATCCCCGCATCCGTGCTCGACGCTGGCCAGGCGCTGAGCGATGTCAGCCAGGCCTGGGACGGCGACCTCGTGCGCCAGCTCAGCGACTACATCCAGATCCCCTGCAAGTCACCGGCATTCGACGCCGACTGGGCCGCCCATGGCCACCTGGATGCTGTGGTGCGCAACGCCGCCGCCTGGGTCGAGGCGCAGCGCGTGCCCGGCCTGGTGCTGGAGGTGGTGCGCCTGCCCGGGCGCACGCCGGTGCTGTACTTCGAGGTGCCGGCCAGTGCCGGTCGCCTCGGCCAGGCCGCTGCGGGCGCCGGCACGGTGCTGATGTACGGCCACCTGGACAAGCAGCCCGAATTCAGCGGCTGGCGCCACGACCTCGGCCCCTGGACACCCAGGTACGAGGACGGTCGGCTCTACGGGCGCGGGGGCGCCGACGACGGCTACGCGGTCTACGCCAGCATCACGGCAATCCGGGCGCTGCAGGCCCAGGGCGCGGCGCACCCGCGCATCGTCGGCCTGATCGAGACCTGCGAGGAGTCGGGCTCGCATGACCTGCTGCCCTATGTGGACGCGCTGCGGCCGCGCCTGGGCGAGGTGGCCCTGGTGGTCTGCCTGGACAGTGGCGCTGGCAACTACGACCAGCTCTGGCTGACCACCAGCCTGCGCGGCATGGCCAGCGGCGTGCTGCGCGTGGACATCCTCACCGAAGGCGTGCATTCGGGCGACGCCAGCGGCCTGGTGCCGTCGAGCTTCCGCATCCTGCGCCAGGTGCTGGACCGGCTCGAAGACAGCGCCACCGGCCGCCTGCTGCCCGCGGGCTTCCACTGCGAGGTGCCGGCCGAGCGCCTGGCCCAGGCCCGCGCCACCGCCACCATCCTGGGCGACGAGCTCTACAAGCGCTTCCCCTGGGCCCACGCCGACTGCGGCGGCAGCACCCAGTTCGCCCTGCCCACCACCACCGACCCGCTGCAGGCCCTGCTCAACCGAACCTGGGTGCCCACGCTCAGCGTCACTGGCGCCGAGGGCCTGCCCGACCTGCACAGCGCCGGCAACGTGTTGCGGCCCTACACCGCCTTCAAGCTCTCGCTGCGCCTGCCGCCGCTGGTGGACGCGGCCCAGGCGGTGCAGCAGCTCAAGACCCTGCTCGAGGACAACGCCCCCTACCAGGCGCGCGTGACCTTCACCCCCGAGGGCGCGGCCACGGGCTGGAACGCCCCGGCCAGTGCGCCCTGGTTCGAGCAGGCCCTTCACGCCGCCAGCCAGGCGCATTTCGGCGCGCCCTGCGGCCACATCGGCCAGGGCGGCACCATCCCGCTGATGAACCTGCTGAGCCAGGGCTTCCCCCAGGCGCAGATGATGGTCTGTGGCGTGTTGGGCCCGAAGAGCAACGCGCACGGCCCCAACGAGTTCCTGCACGTGCCCTACGCCAAGAAACTCACCGCGGCCGTGGCCGAGGTCATGGCCGCCATGGCGCACGCGCCGGCCGCACAGGAGGCCGCATGAGCACCGTTGCCCAGGCCAGTTCCCTGCTCGCGGCGGGCGACCGCCTCACCGTCTACGACTGGCCGCTGCCCAAGGACGTGCCGGCGCGCGCCACCGTGCTGTTGGTGCATGGCCTGGGCGAACACGCCGGGCGCTACGAGCGCCTGGCCCTGCGCCTGAACAGCTGGGGCTACGCGGTGCGCGCCTACGACCAGTACGGCCATGGCCGCTCGGCCGGCCCGCGCGGGGGCATCAGCACCGCCACGCGCCTGCTCGAGGACCTGACCGACCTGATTGACAACTCGCGTGCCCGCATGAAGCCGGGCCAGCCGCTGGTGCTGCTCGGCCACAGCCTGGGTGGGCTGCTGGCGGCGCGCCTGGTGTCGCTGGGGCGCCAGCGCGTCGAGGGCCTGGTGCTGTCCTCGCCCGCGCTCGACCCGGGCCTGAACCCGTTGCAGAAGCTGCTGCTGGCCAGCGTGGCGCGGCTGCTGCCCGACCTGCGCGTGGGCAACGGGCTGGACCTGCGCTACCTCTCGCACGACCCGGCCGTGGCCCAGGCCTACCGCGGCGACGGCCTGTGCCACCCCAAGATTTCGGGCCGGTTGGCGCGCTTCATCGCCGAAGCCGGACCGGCCACGGTGGCCTGCGCGCCGCGCTGGAGCGTGCCAACCCTGATCATGTACGCCGGCGCCGACCGGCTGGTGAGCCCCGCCGGCAGCCAGGTCTTTGCGGCACAGGCGCCGGCGTGTGTGGAGTCGGTGTGCTTCGAGCCGCTCTACCACGAGCTGTTCAACGAAACCGAGGCGATGGCCGAGCCGGTGTTCGAGCGCCTGCGCCAGTGGCTGCAGGCGCGTTTCTGACCCGTGGACGACGCTCCTTAGCCTGATGGCAGGGCCCACCACCGGGCCCAGGCCGGAGGGTTCTGACGCGCTGCGCGGTGTGGCTCAGGCCAGCAGGGCGCTGAGGGCGGCGAGCGGGGCGGTCTCGGCGCGCAGCACGCGTGGCCCCAGGCTCACGGCGGCAAAGCCCAGGGCCAGGGCGCGTGCCTCCTCGGCGGCGCTCAGACCGCCTTCGGGGCCGCTCAGGAAGTGCGCAGGTCGCTCGGCCGGCAGCGCGGCCAGTGCCAGGGACAGGGGCTGGCTGGGCGGGCGCAGCGACAGCAGCAGGCCCTGGCTGGCCTGGCGCGAGTGCTGGTCTGCCCAGGCGTCGAAATCCAGCACCTCGTGGACGGTGGGCACGCGGTTGCGGCCGCACTGCTCGCAGGCGGCCACGGCCACGGCCTGCCAGTGGGCGCGCTTTTTGTCGGCGCGCTCGCCATTGAGGCGCAGCACCGAGCGCTCGGTCAGCAGCGGCTGCAGGCTGGCCGCGCCCAGCTCGGTGGCTTTTTCCACCAGCCAGTCCATGCGCTCGCTGGCGGCCAGGCCCACCAACAAGTGCAGCGGGCGCGCGGCCTCGCGCTCCACGGCGTGGTGGGTGCCCAGCTGCACCCAGACCTCGCTGCGGCCCATGCGCTGCACCGTGGCCTCGAACTCGCCGCCTTCGCCGTTGAACAGCGTCAGCGCATCGCCCGGCTGCAGGCGCAGCACCTGCACATGGCGGGCGGCGCCGGCGAGCAGGGCCAGCGCCTCGCCGCTGGCCAGGGGCACGGGGGCGTGGATGCGTGGCATCAGCGCGGTGTTGCTACCAAATCAGTAGCAAACTCTTCAGCGTTGACAAGGGCTGATGGCTGATTTGGCATCACATCCGGCCAAAGGCGTAGCCACTCAGGTCGGGCGTGCCCTCGACCTGGTCCACCAGCCGCAGCAGGGGCGCGAGTTCGCGGTAGCGGCTGCAGGTGGCGCGGATGTAGGCGATGAAGCGCGGCGTGTCGGCCAGGTATTTGGGCTTGCCGTCGCGCAGCGTGAGCCGCGCGAAGATGCCGGCCACCTTGAGGTGGCGCTGCAGGCCCATCCACTCGACGCCGCGGTAGAAGGCGCCGAAGTCGCTGTGCCAGTCCTCGAAGTCCATCAGCCCGGCCTTGCGCGCGCGCTGCCAGTAGCGGATGGTGATGTCCAGAACGAACTCTTCGTCCCAGCTCAGGAAGGCGTCGCGCATCAGGCTGGCGATGTCGTAGGTGATGGGGCCATACACCGCGTCCTGGAAGTCCAGCACCCCGAGCCCATGGCCGGGCGCCGTTCCGCCGCCGGGCTGCTCCAAGGCGGAACGCACCCCCTCGGGGGGCAGGGAGGACACGCCGGTGCCGAGCGTGGGTGCCATCAGGTTGCGTGGCATGAAGTCGCGGTGCACGTAGACGCTGGGCGCGGCCAGGTTGCGTGCCACGATCAGCCCGAACTGTTGGTCCAGGGTGGCGCGCTGGTCGTCGCTCAGCGTCACGCCGCGGTGCCGTGCCAGGTACCAGTCGGGGAACAGGGCCAGCTCGCGCTGCAGCAGGGCGGCGTCGTAGGCCGGCAGCACCCCGGGGCGCGAGGCACGCTGCCAGGCCACCAGCGCGTCCACCGCCTGCAGGTACAGGCCCTGGTTGGCGTCGGGCTGGGCCGGGTCGATGGCCGCCATCATGGTGGTCGGGCCCAGGTCGTCGAGCAGCAGGAAACCCTGGGCCGGGTCCCAGTCGAGCACGCGCGGCACACGCAGGCCGGCGTCGGCCATCAGGGCCGCCACCTGCACAAAGGGCTGGCAGTTCTCCTTGTCGGGCGGGGCGTCCATGACGATGAGGCTGCCGCCGCCGTCCGTGTCGATGCGCAGGTAGCGGCGGAAGCTGGCGTCGGCCGAGGCCAGGCGCAGGCTGGCCGGCTGCAGGCCATGCTGCGGGGCCAGGCGCGCCAGCCAGGGGGTGAAGGCGGCCAGGCGCGCGGCGTCGGGCCAGAGCGGGGCAACCGTGGGGTCGGAGGGGAACACGGGGGCGGCCGAGGCGGCGGCGGGGGGCACGGGGAAGGAGGGGGAGCTCATGGATAATCCATTCTACAAATCCTGCCTGGACGGCCGCCCCGGTCTGGGTCAGGCCGCCTGACCCAGACCCATGCGCCTCGCCCCGCCCGCTGCCTGCTGCCCCCGTGTTGCCCTCAAGCCCTTGGCCTGGGTGGCCATGGCCTTGCTGCAGTCCACCCTGGCCCATGCCCAGACCGCCTCGGTAAGCCCGGAGGGGGCAGACCAGGCACCGCTGCGCCTGCGCCCCAGCCCGCAGCTGCAGGAGCGCCTGAGCGACGAGGTGCGCCAGAACCTGCCCACCTTCTACTCGGGCCAGCACACCTCGGGGCGGCCTGACCTGGAAACCGTGATTGAGGGCGACGCCATGCTGCGCCGTGGCGACCTGCTGATCCGTGCCGACCGCCTCGAGTACTACCAGCCCGACGACCAGGCCAAGGCCACCGGCCACGTGCGCATCAACCGCGCCGGCAACGTCTACGAGGGCCCGGCGCTGGAGCTCAAGGTCGACGCCTTCCAGGGCCACTTCAGCCAGCCCACGTTCGAGCTTCTGAAGAACGGCGCCGTGGGCGAGGCCGAGCGCATCGACTTCATCGACGAGCGGCGCTCAGTGGTGCACAAGGCCAGCTACACCACCTGCCGGCGCAAGCCCGGCCCGAGTTGGCTGCCCGACTGGGTGCTGATGGCCGACAAGATCACGCTGGACGAAGAGAACAACGTGGGTCAGGCCGAAGGGGCGCAGCTGCGCTTCAAGGACGTGCCCATCCTGCCGATCCCGCAGTTCATGACCTTCCCGCTCACCGACGAGCGCAAATCGGGGGCCTTGCCCCCCACGATCGCGCTGGACAACGTGAACGGGCTGGACCTCACGGTGCCGTATTACCTGAACCTGGCGCCCAACCGTGACCTCACGCTCTACCCGTCACTCATGAGCCGCCGCGGGGTCGATCTGGGGACCGAGTTCCGCTACCTCGAGCGACCTTACCGGGGCCAGTTGCGGGCCGACTACATGCCCTCCGACAGCCTGCGTCAGCGCTCGCGCTGGGGCGCGTCGGCCCAGCACCAGGGCTTGATCGACACGGGCCTGGCGTCCATCGGACCGGTGGCCGCCAGCCTCAACATGAGCCGTGTCAGCGACGACAACTACTGGCGCGACTTTCCGCGCGCCACCCCGACGCTGACCCAGCGCCTGCTGGCCAGCGACGGGCGCCTGAACTGGGCCCAGGGCGACTTCTCGGCCAGTGTGCGTGCGCTCAAGTGGCAGACCTTGCAGGACGTGAGCTCACCCATCATCCCGCCCTACGACCGCCTGCCCCAGCTGGCCGCCCGTTTTGGGCGCAGCAACCTAGTCGGCTACGGCGTGGATTTCGTGACCGAGGCCGACTACACCCAGTTCGAGGCCGACCGCACACTCACCGGCCAGCCCAACGCACGCCGGGTGTTCAGCCGCAGCGAGTTCAGCGTGCCCTGGCGCACCCCGGGGGTGTTCTTCGTGCCCAAGGTGCAGCTGCATGCCACCAGCTACCAGTTCGACGCCCCGCTGGCCAATGGCGCCAGCAGCGCCAGCCGGGTGCTGCCCACCTACAGCCTCGACGGTGGTTTGGTGCTGGAGCGCGACACCACGCTGTTCGGGCGCCACATCCGCCAGACCCTGGAGCCGCGTGCCTTCTACGTCTACACCCCGTACCGCGACCAGAGCCTGCTGCCCAACTACGACTCGGGCGCCAACGACTTCAGCTTCTCCACCATCTACACCGAGAACGCGTTTGTCGGCAACGACCGCATCGCCGACAACAACCTGCTGACCCTGGGGGTGACCAGCCGTTTCATCAACCCCGAGACCGGGGGCGAGGCGGCGCGCTTCGGCCTGGCCCAGCGCCTGCGCTTCAAGAGCCAGCAGGTCACGCTGCCCGGCGTGGTGCCCATTGACGACCGCCTCAGCGACATCCTGGCCGGCGCCTCGCTCAGCTACAACCCGCGCTGGACCTTCGACTCCACCGTCCAGTACAACCCCAAGACCAACCGCTCGGTGCGCTCGACCGTCGGGGCCCGCTACAGCCCGAGCAACTACCGGGTGGTCAGCGCGGCCTACCGCTTCCAGCGCGACCTGAGCGAGCTGGTGGATGTGGGCTGGCAATGGCCACTCAATGACCTCTGGGGCGACCGCGGCCGGGACCTCGGCCCGGGCCGAGGCCTGGGGGTCGGTGAAAGCGGGGGGCGCTGGTACAGTGTGGGGCGCATGAACTACAGCATGCGCGACCGCAAGCTGGTGGATGCCATCGTGGGCTTTGAGTACGACGCCGGCTGCTGGCTGGGACGGGTGGTGCTGGAGCGCCTGCAAAGCGGCTTGACCACGGCCAACCAGCGCATCCTGTTTCAGCTCGAGTTTTCGGGCTTCTCGCGCCTGGGCTCCAACCCGCTGAAGACCCTCAAGGAAAACATCCCGCGTTACCAGTACCTGCGCGAGCAGATCAGCACGCCCAGCCGCTACAACCAATACGAATGACGCCACCATGACCCCACGCCGCTCCTCTTTTCTGATGCTGGCCTGCCTGCTGGCGCTGGCCACGGGCAGCACACTGGCCCAGTCGCTGCGTGTGGCCCCCCGGCTCGGTGGCACGGCGGGGGCGGCGGCCAATCTGCCGCTGCCGCAGCGCGTGCCGGCCGGTCCTCAGCAGGCCGACTTCATCGTGGCTGTGGTCAACTCCGAGCCCATCACCAACCAGGACGTGCAGTCCATGGTGCGGCGCTTCGAGAAGCAGGTGGCCGGCCGTGGCAACCTGCCGCCCCGTGCCCAGTTGACCGCGCAGGCCCTGGAGCGCTTGATCAACGACAAGGCCCAGTTGCAACTGGCGCGCGAAACCGGGGTCCGTGTGGATGAGGGCCAGATCGACCAGGCCGAGCAGAATGTGGCGGCGCAGAACCAGATGAGCGTGCCCGACCTGCAGCGCCGCCTGGCTTCGGAAGGGGTGGCGCGTGCCCAGTTCCGCGATGAGCTGCGCAACCAGCTGTTGCTGGTGCGCCTGCGTGAGCGCGAGGTCGAGCCACGGGTGCGTGTGTCCGACCAGGACATTGACCAGTTCTTGCAGGAGCAACCTGCCGAGAGCGGGCCTGGCAGCGAGATCAACCTGGCCCAGGTGCTGGTGGCTGTGCCCGAGCGCGCGTCTGAAGCCCAGGTCGCCAGCCTGCTGGCGCGCGCCCAGAAGGTGCAGGCGCGGGCCCGTGCCGGGGAGGACTTCACGGCCCTGGTGCGCGAGTTCTCTGACGCCCGTGACCGAGCCAGCAACGGTGGCCAGTTTGGCCTGCGCCCCGCAGACCGCTACCCTAGCCTGTTTGTCGAGGCCACGCGCGAGCTGCCGGTTGGCGGCATCTCGGCCGTGCTGCGCTCGGGCGCGGGTTTCCACATCCTCAAGGTGGTGGAGCGCGTGTCCAGCCAGGCCCCGGCCACCGTGACCCAGAGCCACGCGCGCCACATCCTGTTGCGCACCAGTGCGCAGCTCAATGAGGCTGCGGCACGCGCTCGGCTGCAAGACTACAAGCGCCGCATCGATTCTGGCCAGGCCGACTTCGCCAGCCTGGCGCGCACCCATTCGCAGGACGGCAGCGCCAAGGAGGGCGGCGACCTGGGCTGGACCAACCCGGGTCAGTTCGTGCCCGAGTTCGAAGAGGCCATGAACGCGCTGGCGCCAGGCCAGGTGTCGGCCCCGGTGGTCTCGCGTTTCGGGGTGCACCTGATCCAGCTGATCGAGCGGCGCGAGCAGGCCCTGAGCGACCGCCAGCGCCGTGAGCTGGTGCGTGCCCAGGTGCGCGAGCGAAAGCTCGAGGAGGCCTTTGCCACCTGGGCCCAGGAGGTGCGTGGCCGTGCCTACGTGGAGATGCGCGAGCCGCCGCAATGAGCGTGCGCCCCGGCGGCCGCCCGGCCGGCTCCCATGTGCCGCGCAAGCGCTTCGGCCAGCACTTCCTGACCGATGGCGGCATCATCGACGCCATCGTGCGTGCCATCGACCCGCGCCCCGGCCAGCCCATGGTGGAGATCGGCCCGGGCCTGGCGGCGCTGACCCAGCCCCTGGTGGAACGCCTGGGCCGGCTCAGTGTGGTCGAGCTGGACCGCGATCTGGCCCAGCGCCTGCGTGCCCACCCGCAACTTGATGTCATCGAGTCCGATGTGCTGAAAGTGGACTTTGCCCTTGTCACACAAGGGCTGGGTGCTACAAAAATCAGAGTGGTGGGCAACCTGCCCTACAACATTTCCACCCCGATCCTGTTCCACCTGCTGGGCTTTGCCGAGGCGGTCGAGGACCAGCACTTCATGCTGCAAAAAGAAGTGATCGACCGCATGGTGGCTGCCCCCGCCACGGCCGATTACGGCCGCCTCAGTGTGATGCTGCAGTGGCGCTACGCCATGGACAATGTGCTGTTCGTGCCGCCCGAGAGCTTCGACCCACCGCCCCGGGTGGACAGCGCCGTGGTGCGCATGTTGCCGCGGGCGCAGCCGGTGGCCCTGGATGCCGGGCGCCTGTCGGCGCTGGTGCAGGTGGCGTTCAGCCAGCGCCGCAAGCTGCTGCGCCACACGCTGGGCCGCTGGCTCGATGAGCAGGGTTTTGCCGGCACGTTCGATGTGCAGCGCCGTGCCGAGGAGGTGCCGGTGGACGAGTACCTGCGGCTGGCCCAAGCCCTGCCGCCCCCATGAAAAAAGCCAGCGAGACGCTGGCTTTTTTCATGGGGCCCGCCATCGGGCGGTGGCGGAGCAGGCGCAGCCTCAGGCTGCGGCCAGCCAGTAGCCGGCGTTGAAGGGACTGCTCATGCGCAGCGCCAGGGGCGACACGTCCACGAGCTTGTCGGTGGGCATCTTCTCGCCCGATTCGGTGAGCAACTCGGTGCTGCTGGGAGCGGGTTCGCTGGCGGCGCCGGTCTTAGCCTCGTTCGCCCGTTCTGCTTGGCTGGTTTGTGCAGAACGGGCTACAGAAAAGAATAGAAACACCGGAATGGAATTTTCCGGTCTCCCCAGTAGTCGGCCGCGTCGCGGAAGATGTCCAGCAACTGCTCGCGGGCTTCCTTGTCGAACTTGGCGTTGGCCGGGATCTGCTCGAGCACGATGATGAAACCCGGCTGCGGGCCGGATTTGTGCAGCGGGTCGGTCATGCAGTCATAGAGCGCGTCGAAGTTCTTCCCGAAGTGGGTGGGAAAGGTGAACTGCTCGGCGATCTTGTCCAGCACGTCCTGCTTGCTCTGGGCCATGGCCAGGTTGGCGTACAGGAAATGATGGCCCATGTGCTGGGCCGCCTCCTGCAGGTCGCTCACGCGGAACGCGCGGATCGACTGCACGATGTTGGTTCTCACATTACGAAGTGGTGCATCCATCTCCGCGTCACTTTCTCAAAAAACAAAACTCATTCGGCGATCAGGCGAAAACTCGCGTAGTGGTCGCTGGTGTAATAACAGCTCTGCGGTTTGCGCACAGGGCCGCCACACACGATGCGCCGTGCACCCCGATCGCGGGCGCCCGGCGTGGACACGGTGTATTCCCGGTAGTGGCCGCGTGGCTGGGCTGGCAACACGCGCTCGCGGTTGCCAAACACCGTGCCATCCTTGCCATGAGGAAAGGGCCCCCCCTGCCGGATCAACGCCAGGGTGTCACGGCCTTCGGGCGGCAGGGCCTGCACCGACACGGTGGCCAATGCAGCGTCGGGTGTGGCTTGTCGGGCCACCAGCCCGGTCGAGAAGACCAGGCCCAGCGCCAGGAAAAAGCCAGCCCATGCTGGCTTGAACGCCGCAAAACGACTCATGTGAAGCAACCCGGTGTTCAACCGCGATGTGAAGTGGGAGCGCCGAACCTCGGGTAAACCCGGAAAAATCGACAGCGTGTAGTGTGACGCATTTGAGACGAAAACGCAAGCGACTGCCCAAAAAACAGGCAGTCTGACGCCCGCGTTTTCGCCTCAATGCGGGTGCTGAGTGGGCACTGGCTTTTGTGCCGGGTCTCAGCGGCCGGCGTTGGCGTCGGCCACCGTCAGGGCCGTCATGTTGACGATGCGGCGCACGGTGGTGCTGGCGGTCAGGATGTGCACCGGTTTGGCCGCCCCCAGCAGCACCGGGCCGATGGCGATATTGCCGCCGGCCGCGGTCTTGAGCAGGTTGTAGGCGATGTTGGCGGCGTCGATGTTGGGCAGCACCAGCAGGTTGGCGTCACCACTGAGGCTGCTGCGCGGCATGATGGCCTCACGCGCCACATGATCCAGCGCCACGTCGCCGTGCATCTCGCCGTCGACCTCCAGCCACGGGGCCCGGGTCTGGAGCAACTCCAGAGTCTGGCGCATCTTCACCGCGCTGGGCTGGTTGCTGCTGCCGAAATTGGAATGGCTGAGCAGCGCCGCCTTGGGCTGCAGGCCGAAGCGCAGCATTTCCTCGGCCGCCAGCGTGGTGATCTCGGCCAGCTGCTCGGCCGTGGGGTCGTAGTTGACGTGGGTGTCGACCAGGAACACCTGGCGCCCGGGCAGCAGCAGGCCGTTCATGCAGGCGTAGGTGTTGACGCCCGTGCGCTTGCCAATCACCTGGTCCAGGTACTGCAGGTGCAGCGAGGTGTTGCCCCAGGTGCCGCAGATCAGGCCATCCACATCGCCCACGTGCAGCAGCATGGCACCAATGAGCGTCAGGCGCCGGCGCATCTCGATCTTGGCCATCTGGGCCGTGGTGCCCTTGCGCTCGGTCATCTGGTGGTAGGTCTGCCAGAAGCCGCGGTAGCGGTGGTCGTGTTCCACGTTGACCACGTCGTAGTCC
>CAZKDU010000014.1:5437-15627 GCA_964551485.1 uncultured Burkholderiaceae bacterium | reverse complement strand
CGCCCCGGTGGCCGCCCCGGCCGCGGCCGGCGAGCCGGCCGTCCGGCGCCATGTGGTCGAGGACGACAACGCCCGCATCGAGGAGCTCAGCGTCCGCGGCGCGGTGCGCAGCATCCGCGTGCAGCCCAAGGGCCCGATCAAGGCCGAGTACGAGGTGCTGACGCTCGATGCGGGTCGCGACATCTCGGACGGCCCGAACTCGGCCAAGGGAGCGGCCGGCAAGCGCGTCTGGCGCGTCCTGACGTTCTAGTCCGCGATGGCGGTCTTCACCGAAGTCGGCGTCGACGAGGCCGCCGGGCTGGCGCACCGCCTCGGGCTGGGCGCGCTGAAGTCGCTGAAGCCGATCACCGCCGGCATCGAGAACACCAACTACTTCCTCAGCGCCGAGCGCGGCGAGTACGTGCTGACGCTGTTCGAGCGCCTGACGTTCGAGCAGTTGCCGTTCTACCTGCACCTGATGAAGCACCTGGCCCGGCATGGCATCCTGGTGCCCGAGCCGCAGGCCGACGCCAGCGGCGAGATCCTGCACACGCTGCGCGACAAGCCGGCCGCCGTCGTCGACCGCCTGCGTGGCGGCCACGCGCTGGCGCCCAGCGCCACGCACTGCCAGCAGGTCGGCGCGATGCTGGCCCGCATGCACCTGGCCGGCCGCGACTACCCGCGCCATCAGCCCAACCTGCGCGGCCTGGCGTGGTGGGACGAGACGGTGCCGCTGGTGCTGCCCTTCCTGACGCCCGAGCAGCACGCGCTGATCACGTCCGAGCTGGCCTTCCAGCACAGCGTCGCCGCTTCGGCGTCCGACGCCGCCCTGCCGCGCGGCGCGATCCACGCCGACCTGTTCCGCGACAACGTGATGTTCGAGGACGGCCCCGACGGCGCGCCGCGCCTGAGCGGCTTCTTCGACTTCTACTTCGCCGGCGTCGACCGCCACGCCTTCGACATCGCGGTGTGCCTGAACGACTGGTGCATCGACCTGCCGAGCGGTCGCCTGATCGAGGACCGGGCCGCCGCCTTCGTCATGGCCTATGACGCCGAACGCCGGCTCACCGGCGACGAGCTGCGGCTGCTGCCGGCCCTGTTGCGCGCCGCGGCGCTGCGCTTCTGGATCTCGCGCCTGTGGGATTACCACCTGCCGCGCGAGGCGCATGCGCTGGTGCCCCACGACCCGGCGCACTTCGAGCGCGTGCTGCGCGAGCGCGTCGCGCAGCCCTGGCACCCGGCGCGCGCATGAGCGGGCGGCCATGAAGCTCAAGACCGTCCGCGCCCTGCAGGGCGTGCAGTGGGTGCGCGCCGGCTGCCGCATGTTCCTGCGCCAGCCGCTGGCCTACACCGCGCTGCTGGCGCTGTGCGGCATCGGGGCCTGGGTGCTGTCCGAGCTGCCGCTGTTCGGCCCGCTGCTGGCACTGGGGCTCACGCCGGTGGTCAACGTCGGCTTCATGCTGGCCACGCGCGAGGTGCTGGCCGGCCGCGTGCCCGGGCCGCGCCTGCTGATCGCGCCGCTGCGCGACCCGCTGCACCGCAAGCGCCTGCTGCAGGCCGGTGCCGCGTATGCCGGCACGATGGTCGTCGCGATGCTGCTGGCGCACGTCATCGACGGCGGCCAGCTGACCGAGAACATGCTCGCGGTCGCCGAGGGCCGCAGCACGCCGGAGGCGGTGCAGCAGCAGCCGGCCTTCCTGTTCTCGGTGCTGCTGCGCCTGGGCCTGCTGAGCCTCGTGTCGCTGGCCTTCTGGCACGTGCCGGCGCTGGTCTGCTGGGGCCGCATGGCGGTGGGCAAGGCCCTGTTCGCCAATGCGGTGGGCTGCTGGAACGCGCGCGCCGCCTTCCTGCTGTATGGCCTGAGCTGGTTCGGCCTGCTGATGCTCTTCGTGCTGCTGATGCGCACGGTGCTGGCGGTGTTCGGGCTGATGGACCAGCCGATGGCCGTGACGCAGGCCGTGATCCCGATGGCGATGCTGGCCTCGACGGTGTTCTACGCCTCGCTCTACTTCAGCTTCGTCGATGCCTTCGAGCTGACCGACGAGGCCCCGGGCGAGCCCTCCGACGCGCCCTGAGCCAAAGAAAAGGCCGGCGCGCGGCGCCGGCCCGCAAAGCCCGTCCGCCTGCGGCGGCCGGTCGAGGAGGCTCCTGCCTCAGCTGCCGATGCGGCCGCCGTCGTTCTTGGTGATCGCCACCGTGGCCGAGCGCGGGCGCGCATTCGCGCCGCCCGGGCCGTAGCCGACGCTGCCCGGCCAGTGGCTGCGGTAGTTGGCGGGGATGGGCACATTGGCCGCGCTGATCGTCTCGCCGGGATGCTGGATGTTGGCGAACACCGTCGTGCCGTCCGGCGTCTCGGTGCAGCCGGTCAGCTCGCAGTCGACCGGGCCGACGAGGAAGCGCTTGAGCGTCGCCGCCGTCGGCCGCGCGCCGACAAAGGTGTCGACGTTGACGTTGGCGCCACCGGCCACCGGATAGCTGAGCGTGGTGCGCACGCCGTCGCCGACCGCACCCGGCACGCCGATCAACATCATGCAGTTGGTCGCGTCGGTGTAGGCGCCGTCGTCGGTCTGGATGTAGAGCAGGCGGGTGTTCTGGCTGAACCACAGGCCATCGGGGCTGGAGAAGTCCTGGTCGGCGGTCAGGTTCGACAGGTTGACGCGCGCCGCGTACTCGGCATCGGTCAACGAGGTGTTGGCCGCATCGCGCGCCGCCTGCGCCCCGAACAGGTAGACGTCCCAGGCAAAGCTGGTCGCGCTCGACAGGCCGCCGGCTTCGCGCATGCGGATGACGTGGCCGTTGACATTGCCCGGGGCGCCCGGCGCCGCGGCGCCGCGCGAGTCGCTGTAGCTGCGCGGGTTGGCGGCATCCAGGCCGAACTGCCCGGCCGCCGGCGCGAGCTTGCGGCCGCTGTTGTTGGTCAGCGTGTAGTAGATCTCGCCGTTGACCGGGTTCACCGCGCACCACTCGGGGCGGTCCATGCGGGTCGCGCCGACGGCATCGGCAGCCAGGCGCGCATTGATCACCACGTCGCCCTGGTCGGCGAAGGCGTAGCTCGCGTAGCCGGCGATCAGCGGGTTGGTGATCGACAGCTCGATCCAGGTCCCGGTGCCGTCGGCGTTGAAACGCGCCACGTACAGGCGGCCCGCGTCGAGGTACTTGTCGCCGACCGCGATGCGGTTGGCGGCGCTCGCGTCGGCAGCGTCCCAGTTCGCGGTCGAAACGAACTTGTAGATGTACTCGCCGACCGAGTCGTCGCCCATGTAGACGGCCAGCGGACGACCGGCGGTCGGCGGGCCGAAGGCCGCGCTCTCGTGCGCGAAGCGGCCGAGCGAGGTGCGCTTCTTCACCGCCACGCTGCGGTCGTAGGGATCCATCTCGACGATGTAGCCGTAGGTGTTGAGCTCGTGGCGATAGTCGTCGCTGCCATCGACAGACGCGCCGGTGCGGCTGATGTCCCAGCGGCGGTACCGGTCGTCGGCGCCCGAGGTCTCCCAGCCATGCCGGCTGGCCGCGCCCTGGGCCCGGCCGTAGCGGTTGAGCGCCGCGACGCTCTTCGCGTCGGCGCCGGTGCGCGCCGCATTGTCGGCCGCGCCGCGCGTGAAGTAGCCGGCCCAGTTCTCCTCGCCGGTCAGGAAGCTGCCCCAGGGCGTGTAGCCGGTGCCGCAGTTGTTGATGGTGCCGCGCGCGCCGGTGCCGGCGGGCGAGTACAGCGTGCGCGTCAGCGCATTGCCGCGCGCGGCGCCCGACAGCTCGACCGGCGTCAGCGGCGTGACGCGACGGTTGTAGGCCGAGGCCTGCACGTAGGCCCACTGCGTGCCGGTCTTGCGCACCTCGACCACCGACACGCCGTGCGCGGGGATCTCCTTGTCGGACTCCGAGGCCGGGCGCGGCCGCGCGCTGCTGCCCGCGACGTGCAGGAAGTTGTCGGTCAGCGCCTCGTGGTTCATCGCCAGCAGGCCGCGGGTCGAGCCCAGCGGATCGCGCGCCGTGCCGGCGGCGTTGAGGCCGAAGTACTCCATGCCGTCGTGGTGGTCGCCGGCGCGGTTGTCGTAGTCGGTGTCGGTGCCGTCGTTGGCGAAGGCCGGCGTCGCGGCGGTCAGCGGGTCGCCCAGCGCGTAGATCGGCGTGGCGGTGTAGCCGGTCGGCACGGTCACCACGTCCAGCGTGTTCTTCGCGACGGCGGCAAAGGCCAGCGAGGTGATGGCTGCCGGGCCGGACGGCGTGGCCGGGGCCGGATCATCGCCGCCGCCACCACAGGCCGACAGGCTCAGACCGCCGAGCACGACGCTCGCTGCGCTGCCGACCCCGCCGCGCAGCACCGAGCGCCGGCTCAGGCGCGCGTCGAGCACGTCCATGAAACTCGGATTGCCGCTGGTGTTGTGGTCCTCGTCGTCGTGCGCGAGCGCGAGCGCGTCCAGGGGGAGATCGACCGGCTTGTTCATCTGTGGGCTTCCTTGCGACTGCTGGGGAGGATGGCGGCGACCCCGGAGCGGGACCGCCAAGAGCCCGGAGACGGTAAGCAGCGTCGATGAACCCACCGTGTAGGCGGCGTGACGAACGCATGACAGCCACGGCCGCCGCGTAGCAAGTCGATACGCCGGGCGGCCGGCAGGCGCCGACAATGCCCCTGGCAGACGCCGACGGGCCGGCGCCGCAAGGAGATCGATCGATGTCGAAGTGCTGGAGAACGACCGCCCTGGCGCTGGCCACCGGCGGGGCCTTTGGCCTGGCGGGCTGCGCAGCGATCGGCGTGGCCGGTGCCGTGGTCGGTGCGACGGTGAGCGTGGCCGGTGCCGTGGTCAGCACCGGCGTCGAGGTCACCGGCAAGGTCGTCGGCGCCGGCATCGACGCCGTGACGCCGTCGAAGAAGGCCGACGCCCCGGCCCAGGAGTGAGCCGGGGGCGCCGGGCCAGGGTGGGTCAGGCCGTCGCCGGCGCGTCCTTCTTCGCGAGCATGCCGCCGAGCGCTTCGGAGGCGTAGCCGAACACGGCACCGATCACGATCGACACGAGGGTCGGCACGACGGCATCCATCGGCGCGACACCCTTCAGCAGGATCAGCCCGGCCACGCACGCGAAGCCGTAGACGCAGGCCGGGATCGTGGCCAGCAGGCTCAGGTGCGCCGCCAGCACGATGACCGCGGCGCCGATGCCGACCGCCACCGGCGCAGCCAGCGCGCCGAGCGCACCCAGCTGGCCGGCCAGCATCACCGACAGCGCACCGACAACGGTGCCGAAGGCCATGCAGATGATGGTGCTCTTGGTCCCGGCGATCTTGCCGCCGCAGTGGTAGTGGCTGGCCCAGGCCACGAAGGCCTGCCAGATCTGGACGCCGAAGGCCGCCAGGGGGCCGAGGAACAGGAAGGTCGCGACGACGGCCAGCACGCCGATCGAGATGGCCAGGGCAATGAGCAAGGGCATGACTTGTCTCCTCAGGAATCTAGATGTCGATGCAAGGAAGAAAGCGCCCACCCTCCGGCCGACGCACCACCCCTGACAACCAAAGGCGAGTGGTGGCGGCAGTGTTTGGATGTGGCCCGACAGGCACAAGCACGGGGAAACCTCCGTGGGCAGCGCAGCATTCGGTTACAAGACGCCTCCGGCTGTGTCACACGGGACCACCGCGCCCCATCGCGGAGCGCTGCGTGGCGTCGGAACGACAGCTTCAGTCGACCGGTGTCAGCTTCGCCACGCTCAGCGCCAGCCACTTCATGCCGTGCCGGCCGAAGTTGACCTGGGCGCGGGCGTCGCTGCCGACGCCTTCGAGCGTGACGATCACGCCCTCGCCGAACTTGGTGTGGAAGACGCCCTGGCCCGAGCGCAGGCCGCCGGCCGCGCGCGCCTTGGCCTCGAAGGCCGCGGGTGCCCCGACGCGGCCGGCGCCGACCATGGAGCCCAGACCCGAGCCGCGCTGCCACGCGGCCTGGTAGTCGCGCGCGAATCCCGAGCCGAAGCCCTGCACCTTGGGCGTGATCCAGCGCAGCGCGGCCTCGGGCAGCTCGTCGAGGAAGCGGCTCTTGATGTGATAACGCGTCTGGCCGTGCAGCATGCGCGTCTGGCTGAAGCTGAGGTAGAGGCGCTGGCGCGCGCGCGTGATCGCCACGTACATCAGGCGCCGCTCCTCCTCCAGACCGTCCAGGTCGCTGGCCGAGTTCTCGTGCGGGAACAGACCCTCTTCCAGGCCGGTGATGAAGACGTGGTCGAACTCCAGGCCCTTGGCAGCGTGCACCGTCATCAGCTGGATCGCGTCCTGGCCGGCCTGGGCCTGGTTGTCGCCGGCTTCGAGAGCGGCGTGAACCAGGAAAGCGCTCAAGGGTGACAGCACCTCGCCGCTCTCCGAATCCGGCAAGCCGGCGAACGTCAGGCCCCCACCCCCTGCCCCGCCCGCCGCGGGGGCGGGGGAGCCCGTCTCGTCGACGGGCAGACTGACCGCGTCCTTGCCGAAGCCCTCCTGCGTGACGAAGGCCTCGGCCGCGTTGACCAGCTCGTCCAGGTTCTCCAGCCGATCGCCGCCTTCCTTCTCGTTGCGATAGAAGTCGGCCAGGCCCGCGGCCTGCACCACGTGCTCGATGATCTCGCGCAGGGTCAGGCCGCGCGTGGCTTCGCGCATCGCGTCGACCAGCGCGGTGAAGCCGAGCAGGTTCGCGCCGCCCTTGCCCACCAGGGCGCCTGCGCTCTGGTAGAGGCTGCGGCCGCTGACCCGGGCCGCGTCCTGCAGCTGCTCCATCGTGCGCGCGCCGATGCCGCGCGTCGGGAAGTTGACGACGCGCAGGAAGCTGGTGTCGTCGTTCGGGTTCTCGATCAGCCGCAGGTAGGCCAGCGCGTGCTTGATCTCGGCGCGCTCGAAGAAGCGCAGCCCGCCGTAGACACGGTAGGGCACGCCGGCGTTGAACAGCGCGCTCTCGATCACGCGGCTCTGCGCGTTGCTGCGGTACAGGACCGCGATCTCGCTGCGCGGCGAGCCCTCGCGGATCAGCTGGCGCGACTCGTCGAGGAACCACTGCGCCTCGGCGAAGTCGCTGGTCGCTTCGTAGACGCGCACCGGCTCGCCGGGCCCGGCCTCGGTGCGCAGGTCCTTGCCCAGTCGGCGCAGGTTGTGCGAGATCAGCGCGTTGGCGCTGTCGAGGATGTTGCCGAAGCTGCGGTAGTTGCGCTCGAGCTTGATGAGCTGCTGCACGCGGAACTCGCGCTCGAAGTCGGCCATGTTGCCGACCTGGGCGCCGCGGAAGGCGTAGATGCTCTGGTCGTCGTCGCCGACCGCCATCACGTTGTTTTGCTCGCCCGCGAACATCTTCAACCAGGCGTACTGCAGCTTGTTGGTGTCCTGGAACTCGTCGACCAGGATGTGGCGGAAGCGCCGCTGGTAGTGCGCGCGCAGCTCGGCGTGGTCGCGCATCAGCTCGTAGACGCGCAGCAGCAGCTCGGCGAAGTCGACCACGCCCTCGCGCTGGCACTGGTCCTCGTAGGCCTGGTAGACAGCTTGTTGGGTGCGCGTCAGCTCGTCGCGCACCTCCACGTCCCCGGGTCGCAGCGCCTCCTCCTTGGAGGCGGCGATGAACCAGGCGACCTGCTTGGGCACGTAGCGCTCCTCGTCCAGCTTCATTGCCCTGATCACGCGCTTGACGGCCGACACCGTGTCCTGCGCATCGAGGATCTGGAAGCCCTGCGGCAACCCGGCCAGCTTCCAGTGCGCGCGCAGGAAGCGGTTGCACAGGCCGTGGAAGGTGCCGATCCACATGCCGCGCACGTTCACCGGCAGCAGCGCCGAGAGCCGCGTCAGCATCTCCTTGGCAGCCTTGTTGGTGAAGGTCACGGCCAGCACGCCGCCAGGCGAAATCTGGCCGGTCTGCAGCAGCCAGGCGATGCGCGTGGTCAGCACCCGGGTCTTGCCGGAACCGGCCCCGGCCAGGATCAGCGCCGGCTCGGGTGGCAGGGTCACGGCGGCCAGCTGCTCGGGGTTGAGGGATTGCAGGAGCGGAGAATCTGGCACAACAACGGACGACATGCACCGATTGTAGAAAGCCCACCATGACCGATGCCCGGCCCCTGCCCCCCGCCCCGCCCACGAGCTCTCCACGCAGCCCGCCTGGGCGCCCGGCCACACGCAGCCTGTGTCCCCGGCCCGGGGCCCATGCGGTGGGACCGGGCACCGCTGCACCCACCATACCCACCGCTTCCACCGTGCCGATGGCTGCGCTGGCCACACGGGCCTGGGCCCCTGGCGCCGCACCGGCAACCGCCCCCACGGGGGCGCCTGGGCCCGCCGCGGCCCCGGGGAGGCGGTGGCAGGCACTGGCCACCAGCGTGCTGACCGCGCTGGCCGGGCTGACCGGGCTGTTGGGGCCCTGGGCGGTGCACGCCCAGTCCGCGTGCAGCAGCGACGGCCGGCCACGCCCTGCGGCCCTGCACGAGCGTTTTCTGCGGGCCGACTGCGCCGGCTGCTGGGGCCAGGGCGAGGCGCCGCCGCCCCGGGCCCTGGCGCTGGACTGGGTCGTGCCCGCGGGCGAGGACGCCGCCCTGGCCGTGGCCGCCCTGCCCGAGGCGCGCACACGCCTGGACGGCCTGCCCGAGGCGCTGGCGGCCACCCTGGTCCGGCTGGACGCCACCCAGGCCGGCGCACTGGCGCGGCCGCTGCGCTCGGCCGTGGGCCGGCTGCGTGTGGCCCATGGCCTGGCCTTCAACGGCTATGTGGCCGCCTCGGTCGAATGGCGCGGCACGCGCCTGCCCGGGCCCGGCCCCTGGCGCACCTGGCTGCTGCTGGCCGAGGCCCTGCCGGCCGGTACCGAGGGCTCGCCCGTGCCCCGGTTACTGGTCCGAAACAGCCTGCAGCTCTTGTGGGATGGACCTGAGTTGCTACAAAAACAGGAGCATTCTGGCGTGTCCAGGGTCCCTGCCCCGGGTTTTCGCGGCTTTGAGTCGCGCCCCATGGGCCTGCCCGAGGGCACCCGCCCCGAGCGGCTGCGCGCACTGGCCTGGGTCGAGGACGCTCAGGGCCGGCTGCTGGCCGTGGCGCAGAGCCACTGCGGCGACCACCTGCATTGAGCAGTGGCCCCACTCCAGGGGTCACCCCGGGCCCCGACCCAGCGGCACAGGCTCGCCACGGCCACACACCATCCGTCACGCCCCCCCACGGCACACCGTGGCACCCATGCCCCGCCCCTCACAGCCCCAGCAGGCGCCGGGCCAGCGTGTGCAGGCGCTGGCCCGGCTCGGCCAGGGCATCGAGCACACTGAAGTGCTGCCGGCCCGGCAGGGCCTCGCACACCGGCACGGTGCCACGGCCCCAGGCGGCGCGCATCAGGGTATTCTGGGCCAGAAAGGCCGGGCTTTCGTCGGCGCCGACCACGGTGCACAGGCGGCGCCCGATCGGGCGCGGCAGCCGCGCCGGGCTGAGCGCACGCGCTTCGGCAGGGGTGAGGCGCAACGCGTCCTGCAGGAACGGCGTGTGCGCCAGCGGTTCAAGGTCGTACAGGCCGGAGACCGACAGCGCACGGCGCACCAGGCCGGGCGGCAGGTCGGGCGCCAGCGCCGGCCAGTCGCAGGTCAGCAGCTGGGTCGCCAGGTGGCCCCCGGCCGAATGGCCAGCCAGCACCAGGCGTGCCGGGTCGCCTCCGTGGGCGGCCACGTGGCGCCAGACCCAGGCCATGGCGCGCACGCACTGCAGCACGATGTGGCGGATGCCGACCGGCTGCGCGGCACTGCCCGGGCACAGCGCGTAGTTGGGCACCACCACACAGGCGCCCAACGCGGTGAAGGCGGGCGCCAGGAAACTGTGATCGGCCTTGTCGAGCGAGCGCCAGTAGCCGCCGTGCAGGAACACCAGCACCGGTGCCCCGGGGCGCGGCGCCGGGAACACATCCAGCGACTCGCCCAAGCCGGGGCCGTAGCGCAGGTCCAGCGCGCAGGGCACGCGGGCGCGCACCCGGGCCGAGTCCTCGGCCCAGCGCTGCAGCCAGGCCCCATGGTCGGGTACCAGGGCACGGTTGTTGTAGAGGCGGTCCAGCGTGGCGGGGTCGGTGTTCATCGGGGTCTCGGGCTTTCATCGACAGTGACACGCCAGCAGGTTACCCTGTAGGGCCGTGGCTGGTTATCGGGCATTCCAGGGGCTCGGCTACCATGTGCACGAACATCCTTGGAGGGGCAGGACATGGACAATCTTCTGCAGGGCATGCGCACCGGGCTGCAGGTGGCGGCGCTGGCACTGGGCGTGCT
>CAZKDU010000014.1:0-5427 GCA_964551485.1 uncultured Burkholderiaceae bacterium | reverse complement strand
TGCTGGCTTTGGAGGCACAGGCCGGGGTCAACGACGGTCTGCTGGCCTACCAGCGCGGGGATTTCCGCGCCACGCTGGCCGAGATCCAGCCACTTGCCAGCCAGGGTGTGCCCGAGGCGCAGAACCTGCTGGGCCTGCTCTACCGCAAGGGCCAGGGTGTGCCGCAGGACTTCAAGGAGGCGGTGCGCTGGTGGCGCGCCGCGGCCGAGGCCGGGCTGGCCTCGGCGCAGAACAACCTGGCCACCATGTACGAGGCCGGGCTGGGTGTGCCGCAGAACACCAACGAGGCGATCCGCCTGTACAAGCTCGCGGCCCAGCAGGGCGACCCGCTGGCACTGAGCACGCTGCAAAACCGCTTCGACATGATCCCGCCGCAACCCAGCGACGGCACGGACTCGCAGAACCAGGCCTACCGCGAGGGCGTGCAGGCCTATGCACGGCGCGACTACCGCACCGCCTTTCTGCATTGGCGCAGCGCCGCCACGCAGAACAACGGCCCGGCGCAGATCCAGCTGGCCCAGCTGCACGAGGCCGGCCTGGGCGCACCGTTCGACCTGGCCGAGGCCGCCAACCTGTACCGCAACGCCGCGGTGCAAGGCTATGCCGTGGCACAGAACAACCTGGGCAGCATGTACCTGTCGGGCAAAGGCGTGCCGGCCAACCCGCGCGAGGCCGTCAAGTGGTTCCGCCTGGCGGCCGAGCAGGGCAACGGCACGGCCCAGCTCAACCTGGGCATGATGTACCGCAGCGGCAATTCGGTGACCAAGAACCTGGTGCTGGCCCATGCGCTGCTGAACCTGGCGCGCGCCAACGCCGAACAGCTCGCCGCAGGCGCCATCACCCAGGTGGAAAGCCAGCTCAGCCCCAAACAGATCGAGACCGCGCAAGACCTGGCACGCCAGATGTTCCAGCCCGGCCAGCTGCTCAAGGTGATGGACCGCTACCTGGAGCCGCCGCCCAAGCGCAGCTGAACTGGGGCCGCTCATCGGTCCTGGCCGCCTGCGGCCAGGCGCCCGGCTCAGCCCTGCTGCTGGGCCAGCCAGTCGGCCACCAGCTCCAGCCGCAGCACCGGGCTGGGCTGCTCCAGCAGGCGTTGCTTGAGCGGCAGCGGCATGGGCAGCAGCTCGCACCAGCGGTTGGCCAGCCAACCGCAGTCGTCCCAGTGCAGCGGCGGGCGCAGCGGCAGACCGTCTGCCCCGTCCTCGACCTGCGCCTGCAGACGCTGCAGCAGGGCCTGCAGGCCGTCACGCAGCGGTCGCAGGTCGTCCGGCAGCGGCGCCGGCAGGTCCTCGGGCAGCAGCTCGGCCTCGCCCACCCAGAGCCCGTGTTTGAGCCGCTCGTGCCCACGCAGCACGAAGCGCGGGCCACCCCGGCACTCGATCTGCATCAGCCCGGGCTGGGGCCGTTCCAACCGCTGCAGCTGCGCCAGCGTACCCACAGCGTGGAAGGCCTCGGGCGCGAAGGCAGGGCCCGAGGCTGGGTCGGCCGGCCGCAGCACCTCCTGGCCAGCGGTCAGGCAGACCACCCCAAAGGGTGTGCCATCGCGCTGGCAACGCCCGACCATGTCCAGATAGCGCACCTCGAAGATGCGCAGCGGCAGCCAGCCCCCGGGAAACAGCACGGTGCTCAGTGGAAACAGCGGGATCTGCATGGCCCCATTGTTACTGTTTCACCCCCGTGCGCCACGGCCCGGCTTCACCCGCCTTTCTGCGGCCAGCTTCTCCTGCATGCGCCACGGCCCGGCGTCGCGCTGCCCCGCCGAACGGCCCGGCTGGCCTCCCCCCGTGGCCCTCCCCCCCAGGCTGCGCCGCGGGCACGCGCCGCTGCCTACGTGCAGCTCTTTCGCCAGCCATGCCCGCCCGGCACCACGGCCTGCGATGGTGAGCAAACCCGGCCCGGCGGTGACAATCCGGGTTTTGCACGCAAGGAGCCCCACGATGAAGATCGCCGTCCTCGGCACCGGGCGCATGGGCCTGCCCATGGCGCGCCGCCTCTGCGAAGCCGGCCACCAGGTGCGGGCCTGGAACCGCACCCGGGCCAAGGCCGACGGCCTGCTGGCCTGCGGCGCCACGCTGCACGACACCCCGGCCGAGGCGGCCCATGGCGCCGAGGTGGCACTGAGCATGCTGGAGGATGGTCCGGCGGTCGAGGCCGTGCTGTTCGGCCAGGGCACAGCGCTGGCCCTGGCGCCGGACAGCCTGGTGATCGACATGGCCTCGATCCAGCCGGCCGAGGCGCGCGCCCACGCCAGCCGCCTGGCCGTGCGTGGCATCGCCCACCTGGACGCGCCGGTGTCCGGTGGCACGCTGGGCGCCGAGGCCGGCACCCTGGCGATCATGGCCGGCGGGGAGGCGGCCGACTTTGCGCGCGCCCAGCCAGTGTTCGCGGCCCTGGGCCGGGCCACCCACGTCGGCCCGCACGGCGCCGGCCAGCTCGCCAAGCTGGCCAACCAGATGATCGTGGGCATCACCATCGGCGCCGTGGCCGAGGCCCTGCTGCTGTGCGAGAAAGGCGGGGCCGACATGGCCCGGGTGCGCGAGGCAATCACCGGCGGCTTTGCCGACAGCCGCATCCTGCAGGTGCACGGCGAGCGCATGGTGGCGCGCGACTTCGCGCCGCGCGCACGCATGACGGTGCAGCTCAAGGACCTGCGCAACGCCTTGGTGACGGCCGAGGCGCTGGGCTTCGAGGCCCCGGTGACCGGGTTGTTCGAACAGCTCTACGCCAGCGGCATCGACCACGGGCTGAGCGATCTCGACCACGCCGGCCTGTTCGTGGAACTGGCGCGGCGCAACGGCATGGCCTGAGCAGGGATACGCCACCTCGTGGAAGGCACGTGGCGGGGCCCCCTCGCCAGGGGTGGCGGCGTTGCGTCGCCGGATGGCCCCGATGGGACAGGATGGAAGGGGTGACCAGAGCCGTCTGGTGTGGCGACAGGCGCCCTTGCAACGGCACCTGCGCGGCCTGCCCCGCCCGGGCGGCCACACGGCGGCACCGGCTCAGGCCGGGCCCAGGCGCCAGAGCGAGGTGATTTCGGCCGCGCGCGCGGCGTGCAGCGGGTCGCCGGCGTCCTGCGCACGCCGGTGCTGTGGCCGCGTGTCCAGCCGGCCCAGCACCCGCAACCCGGCGGCCGCGACCCACTCGAGCAGGGTGTCGCGCGGGCGCAGACCGAGGCGCTCGGCCAGGTCGGACAGGATCAGCCAGCCCTCGCCCTGGGGCACCAGGTGGGCGGCCAGGCCCTGCAGGAAGCCGCGCAGCATGCGGCTGTCGAGGTCGTAGACCGCCTGGTCCAGCAGCGAATGGGGTCGGCCGGGCAACCAGGGCGGGTTGCACACCACCAGGGCGGCTTGGCCTTCGGGGAACAGGTCGCTGGCCTGCAGCTGCACGCGCTCGCTCAGGCCCAGGCGCTGGAGGTTGTCCTGGGCGCAGGCCAGGGCTCGCGGGCTCAGGTCGGTGGCCAGCACCTGGGCCACGCCGCGGCGCGCCAGCACCGCAGCCAGGACCCCAGTGCCGGTGCCGATGTCGAAGGTGCAGGGCCGGGCCTGCAGCGCGGCGGTGGGCAGGGGGGCGCGCGCCACCAGGTCCACATACTCGCCACGCACCGGCGAGAACACACCATAGTGCGGGTGGATGCGGTCGTTCGGCAACGGGCCCAGCGCCGGCACCGGCACGCCTTTCTTGCGCCATTCGTGGGCGCCCACCAGGCCGAGCAGTTCGCGCAGCGGGGCCACGGCCGGCGCCGCCGGCACGGGCACGGGGCCCCAGGCCTCAAGGCAGGCCTGGCGCAGGTCGGGGGCACGGCGCAGGGGGATGCCGCGGTCGGCGTCGAGCGGGATCAGCAGCAGGCCGAGCACGCGTGCACGCTGGGCCTGGGCCTGCCGATAGCGGTAGAAGCGGCGCGCCAGGTCGGTGCCCGTGTCCGCCGGGGCGGGCACGGGTGCGCGCGGACCGGGGCGGTCGAGGCGCCGCGCCAGGGCCTGGAGCAATTGCCGGGCATTCTGGAAATCGCCGCGCCACAGCAGGCCGGTGCCTTCACAGACCAGGCGGTAGGCGTGGTTGGCGGTGCAGCCGTCGTCGACCACCTGCACCCGCTGGGGTGCGGCCATGCCCCCGGCGGATTGCCAGTGCGCGCGGCCCTCGGCCCCGGCCTCAGGCCACTGCAGCCAGACCGGCTCGGGGTGGCCCGGTTCCTGTGCCATGGTGAGCCCGGCCGGCACTCAGTCGGGCCGGGGGTCAGCGGGGGGAGCGGGCCGGGCGCTTCTTGGCGTCGCGCGGCACGAACACCTTGCCAGCGCCACCGTGCGGCTTGCCGGCCATCGCCGGGCGGCCAGCGGCCTCGTGGCGCGGGGCAAAACCAAAACCGTCTGGGCGCGGGCCACGCGGGGCATGCGCGCGGAACTCGCCGCGGTGGCCATCGGCGCCCCCATGGGCGTGGTCGTGGCGATGGCTGTCCGCCCCCACCTGGCGCGGGCCGCGGGCCGGGCGGTCCCCAAAGCTGGGGCGGTCACCGAAGCTCGGGCGATCCCCGAAGCCTGATCGGGGCGCGCCGTAGCCGCCACCAAACCCGCCCCGGTCGCGCTGGCCGCCGAACTTGCGGTCGCGCGAATGCTGCTCGCGCGATTCGCGGCCACGGCCGCCGAAGTCACCACGCGGGGCCCGCGATTCGGGGAAGCGCTGCTGCGGCTCGAGGCCGGGCAGCACCTCGGCCTTGAACGGTTGGCGGCTGTAGGCCTCGATGTCGAAGATCTTGCGGCGGTCGCGGAACTCGGCAAAGGTCACGGCCAGGCCGTCGCGGCCAGCGCGGCCGGTGCGGCCGATGCGGTGGGTGTAGTCCTCGGCCTTCATCGGCAGGCCGAAGTTGAAGACGTGGGTGATGGTGGGCACGTCGATGCCGCGAGCGGCCACGTCGGTGGCCACCAGGATCTGCACCTGGCCATTGCGCAGCGCCATCAGGCGGCGGTTGCGCAGGCCCTGGCTCAGCGCGCCGTGCAGCGCCACGGCCGAGAAGCCGGCCTGCTGCAGGTCGTTTGCCAGGCCGTCGCACTCGACCTGGGTGCTGGCGAACACGATGGCCTGGTCGATCGTCGTGTCGCGCAGCCAGTGGTCAAGCAGCTGGCGCTTGTGGGCAGCGTGATCGGCCCAGAACAGCACCTGCTTGATGTTGGTGTGTTTTTCCTGCGGCGAGTCGATCTGCACGCGCTGCGGCTCGCGCATCACACGTGCGGCCAGCTGCTGGATGCGCGGCGCGAAGGTGGCGCTGAACATCATGGTCTGGCGGCGCTCGATGGTGAGCTGGTTGATCTCGGCCAGGTCGTCGGAGAAACCGAGGTCGAGCATGCGGTCGGCCTCGTCGACCACCAGGAACTGCACCTTGTCGAGCTTGATCTGCATCGAGCGCTGCAGGTCCAGCAGGCGGCCCGGCGTGGC
>CAZKDU010000013.1:0-16946 GCA_964551485.1 uncultured Burkholderiaceae bacterium | reverse complement strand
GGTCGCCGAGAAGCTGGGCATCGACCTGATCTGGTTCGGCGTGCTGCTGTGCGTGAACATGCAGACCAGCTTCATGCACCCGCCGTTTGGCTTCGCGCTGTTCTACCTGCGCGGCATCGCCGACACGCTGTTCAAGGAAGGCCGCCTGGACAAGCCGGTCAAGTCCAATGACATCTACCTCGGCTCCATCCCCTGGGTGCTGATGCAGGTGATCCTGGTGGTGATCGTGATCTTCGTGCCGCAGAGCGTGACCATGTTCCTCGACAAGGAAGAGAAGATCGACATCGACAAGGTCAAGATCGAGCTGCCCATGGACAGCGACCCGGCCGTGCCCGACCTGCGCGTGGACGCCCCGGGCCAGCCAGCCAGCGGCGCGGTCGACGACGAGCAGAAGAAGCTCGACGAGCTGTTCAAGGACCGCAAGTGACCCCACCCGCGCCCGGTGCGGCGCCGCGCGCGCCGCTCGACGCGCTGGGCCCGCCGCCGTTCCGCTACGACTGCGCGCGCCTGCCGCTCGAAGGCCCGGCCTTCGGCTGGAGCTTTCGCCTGCTGTGCGGCGCCATGGTGCTGGGCAGCGCCGGCTGGCTCCTGCTGCTGTGGCGCCAGGGCGCGCTGGGCGCCGGCGGCGCCTCGGTCGGCCAGGGCCTGGGCTGGGTGCTGGCCGCGCTCGGCCTGATGGGCCTGACCGCCTGGCATGTGCTGCGCAGCCGCACCCGGCTCGACGCTGAGGGCCTGCACCAGAGCTGGATCTGGGACAAGCACCTGCCGCTGCGTGAGCTGGCCTGGGGCAAGCTGATCCGCGTGCCCGGGCTGGACTGGCTGATCGCACCACGCCTTTACGTGCGCACCCTGCTTGGCAAGTTCGCGGTGTTCTACGCGGCCGACCCGCGCCTGCTGGCCGAGTTCGAGCAACTGCTGGCGGCGCTGCGCGAGTGCCGCGGCCCGCGCTGAGCACCACCAGGGCACACGCGCCGCCCACCGACCGCACGGTCGGCCTTCACCCGGCTCGGGCCTGCCCGCTCTGCCCACCGTGTCCGCCCGGTTCACCCGCGCGGCCTGACACCGCCCTGCGCCGCAGGTCCCCTACCGCCCCAGTCCCTGCACCCAGTCCTCGCACCAGACCCGCGCACCGATCGCCCGCCCATGCCTCACCAGGCCCGTGCCCAGGCCTGCGGCTGCGTTCCTGTGCCCGTGCCTGGGCATGCCACACGCCCGGCATGCGGCGCCCCCGGCCTCATTCGATGCTGAGCTGGTGGAACCAGCGCGCCTCGGGCGCGAAGTCGCTGCGCTCGGCCGGGCCGTAGGGCGGCAGCGTGGGGTTGGCCGGCGGCGCGCCGATCTGGTTCAGGTCCACCGCCTGGGGCGTGCCGACCAGGCCGCGCTCGCTGCGCTGCAGCCGGAAGTACACGCCGTTCCAGAGCTTGGCGCCGAAGTCCTTGGGCGTCTTGAACATGAACAGCAGCGCATGCTCGAGCCAGCGCAGGTCGGCCGGTGTCACGGTGGCGGGGTTCGGGTACGGGTAGGGCACGTGGCACAGCACCTCACCCTGCCCCTCCAGGCACTTGAACTCCCGCATGGACAAAAAGAAGTCCTGCAGGCGCTCCGGGTCCATGCGCACCTTGACCGCTGTGCGCTCGCCGGCGGGCGTGAACACCACGCTGCCGACCACCGTGGCGCGGCCGTCTCGGCTGTGCAGGCGCAGGGTTTTCTCGCCACTCATGTCCCAGGCCTGGGCCCCGGCCGACGCCCACAGGCCCAGGGTCAGGACCCCCACCCACCACCACGGTCTTGGTTTGTTCACTTGCGGTCTCCTTGGTGGCTTTGTACCCGAGTCAGGCGTGCAATGCAAAAAAGTTGGCAAATCGCGCCGCGCAGCTTTTTTCGAAAGGCGGCACTATTACCGCGCGGCCCCTTCAGCGTGGGCGGCGGCGCCTGTTTTTGCGCGCGCCGGTGGCGATACTTTCATCAACGGAACTCACCAGGAAAGACCACCATGCTGACCGCCAACCTGACCATGAGCAGCAACGCCAGCCACGCCCTGGCCTACATGCACGCCGAAGAAGTGCCCGAGGCCGAGATCCGGGTGCTGCTGGGCACCAACACCCTGGGCGGCAAGCGCTACGCCTCGCTGTACATCCTGGCCACGCTGCCGCACGGCGGCAGCATGGAACAGACCCTGCCACTGAAGACGCCGCCCGGCGACTGCAAGGCCGCACTGCGCGCCCTGGTGAAGAGCGAGAGCTTCAACCAGTCCATGCTCGACGGCCTGCTCAAGCTGCAAGGCACCAGCCATTCATAATGAACGGACTGCACGGGCCTGAACAACACAACTACCCATGCGCCCGTGCCCACAGTTCGGCCTTCACCCGAGTACCTGTTTCGGCAACTGCGAAATATGATGTTGGATGGCCCGCCCGACCAGCGGGCCATCCTCCGACTACATGTTGACTGAGCAAGCTCACACAAACTGACCAAGACGAGGCAGCGCGCTGTATCAAACAGCCGCGGCCTTGCACTGCTTCACACATTCCGCGCAAGACTCTGCACAGGCCTTGCACACCGCATGGTGTTGTTCGTGCTTGCGACAAGCCTTCTCGCATTCCTGGCAAACATCCAGTGCCAGCTTGGCCATGGCCTTCGTGGCTTTGGCTTCTTGAGCCGCCAGCTTTTGCAACGCCGTGCAAGTGGCCAACATCTGATTCACCGACTGAGCGCAGTCAGCCATGGCCTTGTCCCCTTGACCCAACAGCACCAGGCAGTGGGACAAGCAAGCCTCTCCCTTGGCAATGCAGTCACCAGTGGCTGTGATGAGCGCAGTATGTTTGCCGCTTGCAGGGGTTCCTCCGGTTTTACCGTGGTGAGCATGTTCGTTGGCAGCGATGGCACGACCCGCCAACACCACAGCACTCAAGGCTGTGACCATGGAAGCCATCTGACGTCGTTTCATGAATTGATCCTGTCATGAGTTGAGGGAAATCACATGGATTGCACCATGCAACGCTGGCATGAACTTAGATCCCCACCTGCCCATTCAAGAATCGGGGAACCCATGATTGACATGAGATAATCCCAGACCATGCAACACCTCAGAAGCTCCATCCAGCTTGCACGTTTTGTGCTGGTCTGGTTTGCGCTTTCTCTGGGAGTCGCCATTGCATCGCCCATCGTTCAACCCAAATCCATGGAACTGGTCTGCTCCAGTTCGGGGTCGGTCAAGATGCTGGTCAAAACCAGCGATGGTGAGATGCAAGAAGCCTCCAGCCACACACTGGACTGCCCACTCTGCATGACCCACGGGGCCCCTCCCAGCCACTGCGTTATTTCGCTGGCGCAGGCCCAGCCGCTGGGACGTGTGCTTCAAAGCATTCCTGCCGCCCAACTGGCTTCGCTGGTGGGTGCGCCACTTCCCGCCAGGGGCCCACCACTCTGAGCTGGGTCCTCAGCCCTTGCGCTGAGGTCAACACACACTGACTGCTGAGCGTCCAACCCATTTGTGGTTGGGTGCAGGCGTGAGGCCCACACAGGGCCCTCCCATGCACTTCACGCGCCCATCAGCCCACACCTCGTCCTCGTGACGAGCAGGCCTTGAGCCTTCTCAAGGCTGGCCGGTTTCGCTTGCCCACACCACCCGCTGGTTCCATTGACCCAGGCCTTCGTTCACTTGTGCCTGGGTGACTTTGTGTTGGTTCTGGCACGTGGGCAAGCATTCTTCTACCGATGTGAGACCTCTGCATGCCTTGCCAGGCACAGGGGTGCCTCACGCCTGATTTGTTGATGCCATGAGGCAAGGACACCGCCATGTTTTCCGTTCACACCACCCTGCGACTGATGACACACCTGAATATCGGCGCCACGCTGGCACTGGCCCTGTGGCTGGCCACCCCCCCACTGGGCACGCCTGACCAGAGCACACCGGTCGCAATGGCCGTTACTCCCCATGGAGGCCAGTGATGAAGCGCTGGTATTCCCCACGTGGAGCACGCCGCGGTTTGTTGCTGGCCGCCTTCACCGCCGCCAGTTGGGGGTGCTGGGCACTGTACTACTCAACCACCACGGCACCAAGCGCACAGGGCCGGGCGGTAACCCTGCCTCCTCTGCCGCAGAAATCCGCCGCACCGTGCTGCCAGATGCAGTCGCCCGCATGACCCCATGAACGACAGGAGTTTGCGATGGAAATGATGGGTTTTTACCCCACGTTTTACGTGCCTCAGATCGGCACCGCATGGGTCATGGGCCTCATTGGCGTGATCCACGTTGTCGCCTCTCACACATCGGTGGGGGCGGCCCTGCTGTTTGCCATTCTGGAAACAGTGGCTTACCGACACAACCGACCTCAGCTGCTGGATTTCATCAAGCGCTATGGGATGTTTCTGCTGGTGTTTTCGTACATCATCGGCTCCATCACCGGACCAGGCATCTGGTATGCCATCACAGTGGCCAGCCCGCGGGGTGTCAGTGGCTTGATCCACAACTTTGTGTGGGTATGGGCCGCAGAGTGGGTGTATTTCACGGTGGAAGTGATCGGTGTCTATGCACTGGTTTACACCATCGGGCGGGTAGATGCACGTTCACACCTGAAGCTCACCTGGTCTTTCGCCCTGGCTTCCTGGGCCACGATGCTGCTGATCGTCGGGATTCTGTCGTTCATGATGTGGCCAGGCAGCGAGAAGTGGTACCTCACCGGTTCCACCAACGATGCTTTCTACAACCTGAACTTCTTTGCGCATTTGGGCATCCGCACCGGCTCCATGCTGGTGATGGCCGCTGTGGTGGGGTTGCTGGTGCTGTCCACTCAGGGCGATCACTCACTGCGAGAGGACGCTGCACGCATCCTGGCGCCGATTGGTTTGGCTGGCGGCTTGTTTGCGGTGCTCATGTTCATGTGGTACCTGCGTACTTTGCCTCACAACGCACAGTTGATGCTCAACACCCATCTTCTGCCGGTCTACATGAAAGGCATGGTGGCGGTGTTTGCCGTCACCAGCATGTACCTGCTCTGGGCATGGCTTCGGCCGCTGGACATCAGGCAAGCATTGGCCATTCCTGTGTTTCTGTTCATTGCGGTGTATGGCGTTTGGCCAGAGGAGCGCATCCGTGAAAGCATGCGCAAGCCCTACGTGGTGGGTCAGTACATTTACTCCAATCAAATCATCTCCCGCGATGTGCCGGGCAAAGGGATTGAGGCCGAGGTCGACAAAGTAGCCGCCCATGGCTTGCTCCAGCTCAACGCGTTTGTGCCCGAGCGTTTGCGCACCATCCATGACAGCAACCGCCTGGAAGCCGGCCGCCTGCTGGCCCAGATGGCCTGCGCCAACTGCCATGCCCTGGAAAAAGGCGCCCCCCTGCGCAGCCTGCCTGACAAGTTTCACGGCTCCACAGACGAGGACCAGATTGCCGCGTTCATTCGAGGCCCTCTGGCCAGCGGCGCGATTGCCTACATGCCCCGCATTGCATTGCCGGAGCATGAGATCGAGGCGTTGGCAGCATTCATTGCGCAACAAAACCGGGCAAGTGGCACCACAGCCCAAGCGGCCATCACCCCCAAGGAGTGACCATGAACACCTCACAACTGATGCAGGCCATGCGCGATCCCGCAGGAATTCCGGCGCACCCTGGCATTTTTCAAACCCTGATGCTGGTGACCTGGGTCTTGCACATCGCATTTGTGCTGCTTACCCTGGGCACCGCTGGCGTGGCCATCTGGGCCTACCTGCGCAAGGACACCCACAGTCACTGGGCGCGCCTGTCTGAAGCCATGACCCAGGTGGCCAAGGTGGGCGTGTCACTGCTGATCGTGCTGGGCGTGGCGCCATTGCTGTTCACCCAGGTGATTTACGACCCTCAGTGGTACGCGTCCAACGTGCTGTCGGCTCGCTGGGCCATTGCATTCATATTGACACTCATCATTGCGTATTGCCTCTGGTTTTATTTCTACGCAAAAAACCATGGACGCAAAGCCAGTCGGCTCATGGCTGGGCTGGCCGGCGGTGCGATCGGGCTGTTTGTGCTGGATGGGTTCATCATGCACGTGTTGTCCTACCAGACCCTGTTTCCACAACAATGGGCAGAGTGGTACGCCCCTGGTGGCGTGGTGGACACCAGCGGTCGCTATTTGCATGCCTACCAACTGAGTCGGTTTGCATTCATCATGAGCTTGTCCGTGCCGGCTGCAGGGCTGTACTTGCTGCTTTACGCCGACTACCTGACCCAGCGCCAGCTTCCTGAGACAGATCAGACACCTTCTGCGGGAGAAGTTTCCGAGGTGTTTTTGATTCACAGCCCCGCGCCGGAGCACATGGCCTACCTGCCCATGGTGCGGCAACTGGGACGGCGTCTGGCCTTGGTGGGTTTTGTCATCAGTGCCGTGCTGATGCTTTGCTGGCAACTGGGACAACACCCTCGGCCTGAACTGCTGTGGCACCCGCTGGGCTGGGTGATTGCAGCCTGGTGTGCCGGCATGGCCTGGTGGCTTCTTGGCCTGTCGCGCCCCGCAGGCCAAGGCGTGGTGGCGGCATCAGCCGGCATAGGCCTGCTCGGGCTGTTGGCCGTGTGGCGTGAGTGGATTCGAGTCACACACCTTGCTCATCAGGGCTACACCATCGCTGACTACACAGTCAACGTGGACTGGCCTTCGATGTCGCTCTTTCTTCTGACGCTGGTCGGTGTGGGCGGATTGGTGGGTGGTTACTACCTGCGCCTGCTTTACCGGGCTGGCCTGTCCACAGGCACCTACACCGCAGACCGGTTCACCGCACGCCTGGGCACAGCCGCTGTGGCCGTGATGGCGCTGTGGCTCATCGTCTTTTTTGCCTACGGCATCAACATCTACGTTGGGAACATGTTTCAATGAAAAACACCGCTTTGATGGTCATGGCCATGGTCATGACAACGACTGCAGTGCACGCGCAAGAACTGGCTGACGCTGCTGCTGGCAGAAAGCGAGCAGCCGTGTGCTTTGCCTGCCATGGCGAAGACGGATTCTCCAAAAATCCCTCCTACCCCCACCTGCATGGCCAACAGCGCCAATACCTGGAGAAAACTTTGCAGGATTTCCGCGATGGCCGCCGTGTGGACCCCACCATGAGTGCCATGGCCAAGTCACTGTCTGACCCGGACATACGGAACATTGCCTACTACTTTTCCAGTGTCACGCTGAAGCGTTAATTGCGGACACCTTACGGCAGACTGCGGCGCAACAGTGCCTGAACACTCAAGAGAAGTACTCAAGGCCGCGCCCGGACTGTCGGTGGGATAATTGAGACATGCCCACCTTCCATGCAGCTTCTGGACTTGTCCGCCTTGTGCTGGCTTGGTTTGTGCTGTCTTTGGGAGTTTCTGTAGCAACGCCATGGATCAACCCAAACGCTGCAGAGATGGTCTGCGGTGGTAATGGCGCCATGAAATTGGTGATCTACAAAACAGATGGCAGCCTCAAAGAGGTCAATCTCGCGCACCAAGGGACCGCCGACTGCCCACTGTGTGTCATGGTGGGTGCACCACCACCCCATATTTCGACATCTTTGGGCTCTCAGCAGTTACTGTCTCATTCCCTCACACCTCTGCGTGTTGCTGAGATTGCCTCACTCACTGCCCCGCCACTGCCGGCGCGAGGCCCGCCAACGCTCTGAATTCAAATTTCACAGCACCTGATGTCCTTTGTGCAAGGACTTCAGATCAATTTCCATGCTTCTGGTGGAGTGCGTCGACTTCTTGATGAAGTCGGCGCTTTTGCTTGCGACATATTCGCAACCATGCACTAGATGCCCCCTGAACATATTGCATTGACTTATCCCACCTTTGTCCGTAAACACGCGGTCGCTTGTGCATGCGCTGGCTTGATGGCACTTTCATCCGCTCAGGCTGCAGACCCTACGTTGAATGAGGTCAGCGTATTGGCCACCAAATCTAGCGCTCCAATGTCCAGCACCCCAGCCTCAGTCAGCGCGGTGTCCCAAGACGAATTGAGCTTGGAGCAAGCCAATACCATCGCACCACTCGTGCGCTTGATGCCAAATGCAGACCTTGGCGGTGGCCCGCGCACCGATGCACTCATTCCTACAATTCGCGGGGCCTTCGGTGCATCGGTCACGCTGCTGCTCGATGGTGCTCGCCAAAATGACATTCAATCACCGGGTCTCCGTGCACCGCTGTACGCCGACCCTTACTTCCTGAAAAATGTCGAGGTGCTGCGTGGAGCGTCGTCATCGCTGTATGGCAGTGGTGGCAATGGCGGGGTGATGGCACTCACCACACTTTCAGCACGCGACCTGCTTGCTCCTGGGCACGCATTCGGTGGTGGAGTGCGCGCAGGAACAGCCAGCGCCGATGACAGTGCCGACTTGAACGCCCGTGTCTACGCAGCTGGTGAGATGGTCGATGGTCTATTGGCTTTGGGAAAACACCGCTGGAACAAAATCAAACAGCCCTCGGGCAGTTACCTGGATCCCAATGACGGTGACAACAGCACTGGCCTGGTCAAGCTCGGCTTACAGCCAACCCGTGACAGCCGCATTGAACTCTCGCACCAGTTTTATGACAGCGATAACCTGTCAGCCAACAACCCCCAGGTCAGCCGCTATAAATTGGTCACCGATCCAGCCACGGCAGCCATACCATTCATTCAGCCCACCCATGTCGAGCAACGCAACACGGTACTCAAAGCCAGCGTGGGCAATGAAACCAGCTCCTTGTTCACAGCCAGCTAGTACCGAACCGCATTGCGTGTGCTCCTGTCACCATTTGCCACAAACACTGCATACAACAACGCAGCAACAACCAACACCCAGTTCACGGAAACTGCCACTGACGGCGGTAGCCTGACCTGGGCAATGCGGGCTGGGGTGCACCGTCTGATGGCCGGGTTTGACGTGTTTTCGGACAAGCTCAGCTCCTTGTCCGGCACCACCACACTGGCAGTGAACGCCGTCAACCCAGCTGGTGAACGCGTGGGAACAGGCTTTTACGTTCAAGACGAATGGGTGTTTTCGTCTGACTGGGTGTTCACGCCATCAATCAGGCATGACCGCTACACCGTCAACCAGACCAATTCGACACAACCTGAAAACAGCCATTCGCGCTGGTCACCCAAGGCCACGCTAGCCTGGTTTCCACAAAAAAGCATGATGCTTTACGCCAGCTATGGAGAAGGTTTTCGTGCACCTGCCGTGAACGAGCTGTACCAACGCAGCACCTTCGGCACGTTCTCGTGGTTCCAGCCAAATCCAGCACTGCGCCCTGAGGTCGATAGAACGGTCGAGCTGGGCTACAAAAGCGCTTGGACCAGCCTGCTGGGACACAATGATCGCCTGAGTCTGCGCGCAGCTGTATTCCGCTCCAGCGTCACAGACTTGATCAGCAGCGCGACACTGGGTCCCATCCCCAACGTCACCACTTGCGCGACCACAGGCCTGGGTTGTCAGTACCAATACCAGAACATCGCCGATGCCCGTCGCACCGGAGCCGAAATTGAGGCGTCATACACCCATGGCCTGTGGCAACACCGTGTGGCCTATGGTCGAGTGCGTGTGAGCAATACCAACAGCGGTGAACAGCTGTTTTCACCGCCCGACAAGTTGACGCTGCAGATTCGTCGTGTGCTCGCACCCGACGGTGCCACCATCCAGTGGAACACCACAGCGGTCTCGGCTCAGGATTACGACTCAACTGTGTTGCGCCGTCGATCTGGATACTCCGTCCATGATGTTTTTCTCAACTGGCCGGTTGCTGGACCTCAAGTGCAGCTGTATGCCGGGGTGACCAACCTTTTCAACAAGTCATACGCGGTCTACCAATCTGGGAACATCTACGCCAACACGCCTCAGGCTGGGCGCAGCGTGCGTGTGGCGCTTGGCGCCGAGTTTTGACCGTTGTACCGACACGCTGGAGCGGGGCCCTCAGGCCCCGCCTGCACACACAGGAGCGAACGATGTCTCTCAATATCCGCCCCACTCGCCTTGGGGTGTTGGCCTTGGTGGCCAGTGCCTGGGCTTTATCGGGTTCTGGAACAGTGAACGCCGAGTCTGTCACCGAGCCGGTGGCGCTGTCTTTTGCCCTGGTGGCCGGATCGCAAGCGGTTGACTGCCAGTCCTCAGTGCCCGCGCTGGGCGCATCTGGCAAGGCCGCCACACTGAAGGATGCCCGCTTTTACATCCATGACTTGAAACTGGTGCGCGCCAACGGTGATCAGGTCAGGGTGCAGTTGGACCAGAATGACTGGCAGTACCGCGATCTCGCGCTGGTTGACCTGGAAGACGGCAGCGGGAGTTGTACGGGGACGCGTGACGTGCATGCCGTGGTATCGGGTCGAGCCGAACCTGGACCCTTTACCGGAGTGTTGTTCACTGTCGGCGTGCCAGTGATGTCTCACAGCAGCCATGGGGCGCCAGTTGCACTCAATCACACCAGCACGGAGCAAATGCCAGCACCTCTGGACAGCCAGGCGATGGCATGGAATTGGCAGGCCGGCCGCAAGTTCATGAAGGTGGAATTCGCGCCGGATGGTGGCATTGAGAGGAGCACAGATCGCATCAAAATCTGGCCGGTTCATCTGGGCTCTACCAGTTGCACAGGCAACCCAGCCTCGGGTGATGTGGTGGCTTGCAAACACAACAACCGGTTCGAGGTCCGCTTGCAAGGGCTGGACCTACGGACCGACGCCGTGGCACTCGACGTGGCGGAGTTATTCCGAAACTCTGATCTATCGCGCGACCGAGGCGGTGCAGCAGGCTGCATGAGTTCGCCCCAGGACCCGGAATGTCCCGCTGTGTTCGCCAAGCTAGGACTGCCGATGGCTGGCACTCCGGCTACAGCGTCCAGCGTGTTCAGACGCATTCAAAAGCCGTGAAATCCACGCAAATCTGGCTGCGCTGGTTGTTGCCAGCCCTGCTGGTTTGGACGCTGGGCATGCCTGTTGCAGTGGCCAGCAACGAAGCCTCGAGCGGTGGATGGGTCTGGGTGTTGCCAGCACATGTGCCCCCGCCCCGGGTGCCTGCAGACAACCCCATGACCGTGCACAAGGTTAACCTGGGGCGCCAGCTGTTTTACGACCCACGCCTCTCGGTGAACGGCCGGGTGAGCTGCGCCACATGCCACCAGCAAAGCAGAGCCTTCACCGATGGCAAGCCTCGCTCCCAGGGTGCCCATGGTGGCTTGACCCAGAGAAATGCCCAGCCACTGGCGAATGTCGCTTGGCACGGCAGCCTGACATGGGCCAACCCTGCGCTGGTGACATTGGAACAGCAAATGCTGGTTCCGCTTTTCAACGAATCCCCCGCCGAGATGGGGCTGACCGACGCGAACAAATGGAAAGTCTTGGCGAGAATTGCACAGGACCCGGCTTACCAACGCAGCTTTGCGGCTGCGTTTACGACAGAGCCTGCTGCAATTGGCTGGGATCACGTGATCAAGGCCATTGCCAGTTTCCAGCGCTCACTGGTGTCGTTTGACAGCAAGTTCGACCGATACTCCCGAGGCGAGGCCACGCTCTCGGCTGCAGAGCGACGCGGTAAGAACCTTTTCTTTGGTGAGAAGGCCGAGTGTTTCCATTGTCATGGCAGCTTCAACTTCAACGACCAGGTTTCACATCTGCACCGCCGATTGGTCGAGTTGCCTTTTCACAACACGGGTCAGTACAACTTGGATGGCCATGGGGCCTACCCTGCAAAAGACCAGGGGTTGATCGAGACGAGCGGGGAGCCAGACGACATGGGCAAGTTCCGGGCACCCAGTCTGCGCAATATCGCGCTCACTGCCCCCTACATGCACGATGGCTCAGTCAAAACTTTGGCTCAGGTTGTCCGGATTTACGCTGCAGGTGGCCGTGTAACACACTCTGGCGACACCCGCGGTGACGGACGACGCAACCCGCACAAAAGTGAGTTGATCGGCAGCATTCGACTCGATGCCGGAGAGCAGGCCGACTTAGTGGCATTTCTGCGAACCTTAACTGACCACAATTTTGTCACCACGCCTGCTCACGCCGATCCATTCAACGCGATGGGCCCAAACTGTCTGAGGCACATCAGAAAGAAGATTCCATGCCTGGACTGAACCTGGATCGTCGATGCCTAACTCTGGTTACGGTCGTGGCTTTCAATGGCTTGTTGACCAGTCGATGGGCCTGGTCTGCAGACAACTCTGCAGTGCACATTGAAACCACCATCAAGACGCTGTTCGACAGACCAGGGCAGCCTGTCGTCGTTCGGCCAGTTTCAGTGGTCGGCACTGCTGGTCTCGCTGGCTGGACCCAAGGAGCAACTGGTGGGCGTGCACTGATGCGATTTGAGCAAGGCCAGTGGGTCATCGCAGCATGTGCTGGCGACAGCCTGTTGGACGCCAAAAACTTGCGTCAAGCAGGTCTCTCGCCGGCAGTGGCAGATGCGCTTGTGAGGATGCAACATCTAGCAGAATCCAAAGAACCTCTTGAACGTGTCAAATTGTTTGCGCGGTTCAACGCAAACATAGCTCGGCCTGATGCTCAAGCGGGCCATGCCGACCACACGAGCGGAGGAGCGAAGTACCGCCCATGAGTACTTATTTGGCCTGAGCCACCACAATCTGTTGAACATGTTCGCGCAGGTGCATATCGCCAAACAACTTGCCCGCCTGGTGCTGGTGTGGTTTGCGCTGTCCATCGGGGTGGCGATCGCCTCGCCGATCGTGCAGCCGCGTGCCATGGAGCTGATCTGCTCGGGCTCGGGCGCCATGAAGCTGCTGGTCAAGACCGACGACGGCAGCCAGGAGGTGAGCTCCAGCCACACACTGGACTGCCCGCTGTGCGCCTCGCATGCCGGCCCGCCTCCAAAGGTGGCGGGCTTTGCCGCCCAGCCGCTGCCGCTGGGCCACCTGCTTCAAAGCATTCCGGCCGCGCGCATCGCCGCGCTCACGGCCGCACCCCTGCCCCCGCGCGCCCCCCCTCCGGCTCCTGACCTGCTACTGAATCGATAGCGCCTCATGCCCGCTGGACAAGGGCTGGTGCTACTTTTCCGTATTCCGTATTCATTTCCTGGTGCTGAACCACCAGGAAATGCACCGCTGGCACGACCCCCTTTGTTTTGATTCAGCTCGCCCGTTGCTGTGCGAGCCCCTGAGCACGATCATCCATGAAAAAATCTACTCTCTGCCTGGCCATCGGGCTGGCCTTTCCGCTTTTTACCTCCACGGCACAAGCCCAAGGCATTGCCACCGAAGCCCAGCTCAAACCGGTGGAAGTGGGTGGCACACGGCAAGCCCTGGACCCCAACCTGCCCAACTCCAGCGCCAGCAAGACCGCCGAGCAATTGACAGAACAAAACGTCTTCAACCCCGAGGACGCTTTTGTCTACCAGCCCAGCACCACCATCCGCAAGCGCTACATCGGAGACCGCAACGGGGTGGTCGGTGGCCGCAGTTTCGGCACATTGCAAACCGGCCGTGCACTGGTGTACCTGGACGGCTACCTGATTTCCAGCTTCCTGGGGCGCTTCGACGCGCCACGCTGGCACATGGTGAACCCCGAAGCCATCGAACGGGTGGACTCGCTGTACGGCCCCTACTCGGCCATTTACCCGGGCAACTCGATTGGCACCACCATGGCCATCACGGAGAGAAAGCCCAAACAATTCGAGGGCTCCATCCAGGTGCAGGCCTTCCGCCAACCGTTTTCTCAGTACGGCAGCGGCGACACCTATGACGGCAACCAGGTCACTGCTCGGCTGGCCTCGCGCCTGGACAGTGGCCTGTGGTATTCACTGGGCTACAACCGTCAAAACGTGAGCGGGCAACCCATGTCCTACGCCACCGTGTCTCGCCAGGCCAATGGCAGCTTTCCGGCAGTGACAGGCACGACCACACCGGTCACCGGCATCGTCTATGACACAGATCCACAGGGTCGCCAACGGGCTGTGCTCGGAGCCTACTCAATCGACCACACCACCCAGGACACTTACAAGGCCCGCATCGGCTATCAAATTTCCCCAACGCTGGAAATTGACGCTCTGGTGTCGTATTGGGTCAGCGACAGCGAAACCAACAGCTTCTCGTTGTTGAAGAATGCTGCAGGCCAACCGGTCTGGGGAGGACTGGTGAGCGACGCCGCCACCCCCGCCAACCGGTTCAACCTGGGTGTGACCCTGGCGCCCACCCTTCGGCACGAGGAAAACCTGCAGACCGGCATCACCCTCAAGACCAAACACGCCACCGGCTGGAACGGGTCAGCAGTGGCCACACGCTACGCCATTCTGAGCGACGTCAGTCGCACCTCCACCACCAGCGGCGACCCTGCGGTCACGGCCCTGGGCGGTGCAGGACAGGCCACCTTGCGTGACGGCACAGGCTGGAACACCTTTGAACTCCAGGCCACCTACACACCCGTCAAAGGTGACTGGGGCAACGGCAACCATGCCCTGGTGTTTGGGCTGCACCGCAATGCCTACACGCTGAGCAACCAGATTTTCAACAGCCCGGATTGGCGCGCGGGGCAAGGTGGGCTTGCACAGAGCTATTCTGGCAACACAGAGGTGATGGCCTGGTATGCCCAGGATGCCTGGCGCCTGAGCCAGGACGTGGTGGCCACGGTGGGGGTGCGCCAGGAACGCTTCCAGACCGCGGATGGACGCCAATACGATGCCAGTCTGCCCACCTCCACGGTGAACTACGCCTCGAAAACCATTCACGCCACTTCGCCAAAACTGTCCCTGGCCTGGGCCACACCAGCCGACTGGCTGCTGCGCGCCAGCTACGGCAAAGGCGTGCGATTCGCCAATGTGGACGAGCTGTACAACGCACCGAAATCCGGCACCACGCTGCGCTTCAGCGACCCCAACCTGGCACCGGAAAAGTCCAACTCCGTCGAATTCACCGCCGAGAAGGACTGGGGCATTCATGCCCTGCGCGCCACGCTGTTCCGTGACGATGTGCGAGACACCATCACCAGCCAGTCGGACGTGACGGTGCTGCCGACCATCACGCGCATCAGCAATGTGGACCGCATCATCACCAACGGCATCGAGCTGGTGTGGCAGGCCCGCGATTGGCTGCTACGTGGGCTCAACCTGGGGGCCAACGGCACCTGGGTGGACGCCAAGGTGGTGGAAAACAGCCGCGACCCGGCCTCCGTCGGCAAAACCTGGACCCGCGTGCCCAAGCAGCGCATTGGCCTGCAAGCCGCCTACCGCCCCGACGCCCACTGGCTGTTCGCCGCCGGTTACCGGTTTGAGGGCCGCGCCTTCAACACCACGGACAACAGCGACATCAACCCTGACGTGTACGGTGGCGTCTCGCGTGTCAGCCGGCTGGATGTGAAAGTGGGCTACACGCTGGACAAGCATTGGGACTTCAACGTGGGCATTGACAACCTCAACAACAACAAAGCCTACCAAGCGCACCCCTACCCCCAGCGCACGTTCTACGCCGGACTGCGCTACAAGCTGTAAAGCCCACGAGCTGCTAAAGGAGCTGTCATGACACCCCTCGCACAAACCGTGCGCACGCCCCTCGACACCGCAGCAGTGCTGCACCGCGTGCTCTGGCGCCTTCATTTCTGGGCTGGCCTGGTGGTGAGCCCGCTGGTGGTGTTTGCCGCCTTGACGGGTTTGCTGTACGTGTTCACACCCCAAATCGAAGCCTGGCGGCATGGCCAACTCGACCATGTGACCGTGACTTCACAACGCGCGCCGTTAGACCAACAGGTGCAAGCGGTTCAGCAGGCTTTGCCCAACCAGGCAGTGAAAGCGGTGGCCTACCCTGTGGAAGCAGGCGAGACCACCCGCGTGTTCCTGCGCGCCCCGGTGATCGATACCGACCACAGTGCGCACATGCAGCATGCCATGCCAAGGCGCACCGGCATGGAAGGGGGGGGCGATCACGAGGACCATGGCTTACCCACTGGCACCATCGCCTACGTGAACCCATACTCTGGCGAGGTGGTGGGGGCACACCATGAGCTGGATCGTTTCAGCACCTGGGCGAAGAAACTGCACTCCAGTGCGCTGCAAGGCAACGGCTGGCGCTGGCTGATCGAATTGGCGGCCAGTTGGATGCTCGTGCTGATGGCAAGCGGTCTTTACCTGTGGTGGCCCCGCGCCAGATCGAAAGGCGGGCCCGGTGTGACCGCTCTGGTGCCAAGCACTGGCCAAGGCCGACGCAGTTGGCGCGACTGGCACGCAGTGGCAGCCATTGCCGTCAGCGTGCTGACGGTCACCATCCTGGTCACTGGACTGACCTGGTCGCGCAGCACGGGTGCCAACTTCCGCTGGCTACAAGACAGCACGGGGCAAGCCACGCCCAAAGCCCCGAAGGGTTTGCGCTCCTCGCGCACGGCCGAGGGCGCCCCCTTGGGCTACCAAGACATCGTGGAACGTTGGGTACCCCAATTGCCCCATGTGTCGCTGCTGATCACCCCACCACGTGGCCGCGAAGGCGTCTGGCGCATCGAAAATTTCGACCGTGGACAACCAGAAAAGCGGTTCAGTCTGGTCGTTGATGCCTACAAAGGCACAGCCTTGTTCTACAGTGGATGGGAGCAGATGCCCGCGCTGTCCAAGGCCACCGCGCTAGGCATTCCGTTTCACCGAGGTGAGTTCGGTGTGTGGAACCAGGTGCTGCTGGTGCTGGTGGCTCTGGCATCGCTGTTCTCGGTGGTGTCCGGGGTGGTGATGTGGTGGAAACGCCGCCCCAAAGGGCAGGTGGGCTCACCCGCCCTGCCCCCCCGTTTGGTGCGAGGGGTGCCGTGGTGGTTGCCCATCATCGGGTTGGTCCTGGCAGTGGCCATGCCCGTCTTCGGCTGGAGCCTTTTGCTGTTCGTGTGGATCGAAGGGCTGCGCATGGCGCTGCTGCGCTGGGGGCAGAAACCCAGCGTCCCGGCATGAACCGCAACCTTGTGATAGCCAGCAGCGTGGTGGTGTTCCACGTGGCGGCGCTGTGGGCGCTGCAAAGCGGGCTGCTGCGCCGCGCCATCGAAGTGGTGGTGC
>CAZKDU010000012.1:0-17003 GCA_964551485.1 uncultured Burkholderiaceae bacterium | reverse complement strand
ATCCCGGTCTGCACCGGCCAGGAACTGACCGACGCCCTGCTCAAGCAGATCGAGCCGTTTGGCGCCACGTTCCACCTGGGCCAGACCGTGACCACGGTGCAGAAGCAGGACGACGGCCGCTTCTACGTGGAAACCTCCAAGGGCACGCGTTTCCTGACCAAGACCATCTTCATCGCCGGCGGCGTGGGCGCGTTCGAGCCGCGCATGCTCAAGGTCGACGGCCTCGACCAGTTTGATGGCAAGCAGCTGTTCTACCGCGTCAAAAACCCGGCCGACTTCGCCGGCAAGAACCTGGTCATCGTCGGCGGCGGTGACTCCGCCCTCGACTGGACGCTGAACTTCGTGGCCGAGGGCCCGAACAAGGCCGAGAGCGTGATTCTGATCCACCGCCGCGACGGCTTCAAGGCCGCCCCGGCCAGCGTGGCCAAGATGAAGGAACTGTGCGACCAGTACGAGATGCAGTTCATCGTCGGCCAGGTGACCGGCTACGAGGAGAAGGACGGCCGCCTCACCGGCGCCAAGGTGACCGGTGCCGACGGCGTCACGCGCGTGGTGCCGCTGGACGTGCTGCTGGTGTTCTTCGGCCTGAGCCCCAAGCTGGGCCCGATCGCCGAATGGGGCCTGGACATCGAGCGCAAGCAGCTCGTGGTGGACACCGAGAAGTTCCAGACCAACATCCCCGGCATCTTCGCCGTGGGCGACATCAACACCTACCCGGGCAAGAAGAAGCTCATCCTGAGTGGCTTCCACGAGTGCGCGCTGGCGGCCTTCGGCGCTGCGCCCATCATCTTCCCCGAGAAGGGCAAGATCCACCTGCAGTACACCACCCCCAGCCCCAAGCTGCACACGGTGCTGGGCGTGGAATCGCCGGTGTTCGACTGAACCCCGGCCCGCCACACCCCCACAGGGTGTGGCGGATGTCGCACCAGCGGCCACTTTGAGCTGGCCACTCTAAACGGCCTCTGGCGGCACCCGGCGCGCATCGGTACCATTTGGTACCTTTGATCCGGGAGCCCCTTGTGCCCGCCTTTTCCCCCACCCGACACCCGCTGGCCACTCTGGCCGGTGCCGCCTGCCTGGCCCTGCTGAGCGCCTGCGGCGGCGGCGACAACGTCACCAGCCCCACCAGCAGCGTGCAGGCCACGCCCCAGCAGGCTGCAACGCAAAGCCTGGCGGCCGCCGCCCCCACGGCCCTGCCCGCCAGCCACAGCACCTGGGCCCCCTATGATCCCCAGGCGACTTACCCCAAGACCCGCACCGTCGACGGCCTGTACCTGACCATGCCTGATGGCGTGCAGCTGGCGGCCAAGGCCACCTTCCCGGCCGATGCCAGCGGCGCGGTGGTGCCAGGCCGCTTTCCGGTCATCCTCACGCAGACGAGCTACAACAAGAACGTGCCCATCATCAACGATGGCAACACCTACCTGGTGCAGCGCGGTTATGTGCACGTGTTCGTGGACGTGCGCGGCACCGGCAACTCCGGCGGGGCCTGGGATGCCTTTGGCACCAAGGAACAGGGCGACTACCGCGAGGTCATGAACTGGGCCTCAACCCAGCCCTGGTCGGACGGCCGCGTGGGCACCTACGGCGCGTCGCTGCTGGCCATCACGCAGCTCTTCACCGCGGCCAAGCAGCACCCGGCTCACAAGGCCATGTTCACCATCGTGCCCATGGCCGACGCCTACCGCGACATCGTCTTCAGCGGCGGCCAGACCAACATTGGCTTCATCCCGCTGTGGCTGGGCCTGGTGACTGCGCTTGGCGTGCTGCCCACCCACCCCCAGGACAACCCCGCGCTGGCCTTCCAGGCAGTGGCCAGCCACCTGGTCAGCGCGCTGACCAACTTCCAGGTGCCGACCCTGCTCAAGGCCGTCACAGGTGACCCGAACACGGTGTACGACGGCGCCTTCAGCCGCGACCGCTCACCCGTCGAGGTGCTGGACAGGGTGCAGATCCCGACCTTCATCGTCGGTGGCCTGCACGACATCTTCCAGCGCGGCGAGCCGCTGCTGTTCGAGAAGCTCAAGAACCGCGTGCCAGCCAAGCTGATGATCGGCCCCTGGACCCACATCGAAGGCTCGCTCGGCCTGGGCCTGCCGCGCGATGGGGTGCCCACGCTCGACCAAATGGCACTGCAGTGGTTCGACCGCCACGTGAAGGGTCAGGCCAATGGCATGGAGCAGCAGCCCAACGTCACGCAATACCACCGTGGCATCGAACGCTACGTCACCGCGCAGGACTGGCCTCACCCTCAGGCCGTGGCCCAGCGCTTCTACCTGCAGGCCGGTGGTGGCCTGGCCACCAGCGCGCCCACGCAGGCGGCCGCACCCACGCCGCTGCCGCAGTTCCCGCTGAACGGCCTGTGCTCGCAGAGCACCGTTCAGTGGACGGCAGGTGTGCTGACCGGTGGCACGCTGGGCGCCACCAACCCCCAACTCTACGAAGCCTTCAAGGACGTCACCCTGCCTTGCGCCCGCGACAATCGCCTGAACGAGCTGCTGCTGGAGAAAACCTTCACCACCGCGGTGATGGCCCAGGACATGGCCATCAACGGCCCGATCGAGGCCGACATCTATGCCTCCACCACCTCGCGCAACGCCGGCCTGTCGGTACGCGTGACCGATGTGGCCCCCGACGGCAGCTCGCGCGAAATCACCAACGGCGTGCTGACCTTCAGCTTCCGCGCGGTGGACGACACCAACCCCACCACGCTGCGCCTGGCCGATGCACAGGGTCAGCCGCAGCGCCTGCGGCCCTGGCATCCGTTCACCCAGGCGTCGCTGCAACCGGTCACGCCCGGACAACCGATGCTGCTGCCGGTGGAGATCTTCCCATCGAGCTTCGTCATCAGGAAAGGCCACAAGCTGCGCATCGCCGTGGGGCCGAGCGATTTCCCGCACGGCCTGCCGCCACTGCCCGACCTTGTGGCCAGCCTGGGCGGCCTCACGCAAATCTATGCTGACCCGGCACGGCCGTCGTCCATCGTGGTGCCCGTGGTGCCCACTCCCTGAACCAACGAACCCCGACACCAGCCAATTTGCCGGGACAAACGACACAACACGCAAAGAAATTTCGATTTTTTTCCACACCCATCAGAAGGCGTAAAAAACGACGCTATAATTTGAGGCTGTTCCCCGATAGCTCAGTCGGTAGAGCGCCGGACTGTTAATCCGTAGGTCCCTGGTTCGAGCCCAGGTCGGGGAGCCAAGTTTTGGCACTAATAACACTCTCGGTACGAGGCACCAACAATGCCTCAGGCCGATAGTGCACGGTCACCCTAGCTGGTGACACCGTGATGTCTCTCACAAACGCACCCAACAGGGTGCGTTTTTTCTTTGTGTCACCCTGCGCGATCACCTCTCGCATCACCTCCAGCGCGATGGCTGGGTCGATGCGTTCCAGCTTGCTTGGCGCCGGCGCAGATTCCAGCTTGGCCAGGCGCACCTGCAGCTCGTGCAGCTCAGCGCTGCGCTGACGCAGCCGCTCGGCAATGCTGCCCATGTCAGGGGCATCCTTGCCATGCGCCTCCAGCACTTCGTACAGCTTGTCGCGAGCGCGCTCGAGCTCACGCATGGAGTTGACCAGCTGGGCCCGGGCCGTGGCGCGCTCCTGCAGCCAATCCTTGCCCCGAGCAGCGATCTCCCTCACCGTGGTCTCGATCACCTCCAGGGTCAGCACCTTGTCCAGGATCTGCCCCAGCAGCCAGTCGTCCAGCACATCGGCCCGCACCGGGGCAAACAGGCACCGCACGTCGCCGCGGCGATGCCTCAGGCAGCTGTAGTAGCTGTAAGTGGTGCCACTGCGGTTCTTGCCGTTCGTGATCTGCAGCAGGCTGTCACAGGCACTGCACTTGAGCAGGCCTGTGAACAAAAAGGTGCTGCGGTGTGATCCGCCCGACTGGTGGGGTGTGCGGTCATTGATCATGGTCTGTACCTTCTCGAAGTCTTCCTTGCTGACCAGTGCTGGGTGGCTGTCTTTGCGGACCCATTCGGCCTCCGGTTTGACCACCCGCCCCTTGCGGGCGGTTTTGTTGAAGATCCGCACCCCGGTGTAGATCTCGTTTCTGAGCATGTAGGCCACTGTGTTCTTGGCCCAGCGCTTGCCTCGCATGAGCAGTCCGCGTTCGTTCAGGCGGTCGGCGATGGCCAGGGCTCCCAAGCCGTCCAGGCACAGGCTGAACATCGTCTGCACCACTGGGCCATCGCTCGCGCAGGGCTGCAGTCGCGTTCGGCCGCCCTCCTTCTCGCCGCGGTAGCCGTAGGGCATGTGCCCGCCGGTCCAGAATCCCTGCTCTGCCGACTTTTTCTGCGAACGCAGGGTGTCCCTGGCCACCTGGCGGGTAAACATCTCGTCCATGGCACCGTGGAAGACCTTGCTGATGAAGCCAGAGTCGGTCTCGTCGTCCACATCAGCATTGAGGCACTCCAATCGAGTGCCGGCCTCCTTGAGTTCGGCCGAGTTGCGCCACAGATCCACCAGGTTGCGCGCAAACCGCGAGGTCGACCAGGTGATCAGGTAATCCACCCCACCAGCCAGGCAGAACGTCTTGGCCCGCATGAAACTGGGCCGGTGCTTGTCGGTCTGCCCGCTAATGCCGTCGTCCGCAAACACTTGGAGCACGTTAGCGCCGAGCGACCTGGCCCGAAGCCTGCATTGCTCGATCTGGGCCTCGATGGACACACTCTCGTCCCGCTGCTTGCTAACGCGGGCATAGATCACGGCCTGCTTCATGACTTGACTCTACGCGCGGCCATCAGCCGCCTTGTGTGACGATTGCTCAGCTTTTCACCGAGCTGGCGCTCGATGTGTGCACGAATCTCTGGCTGCGACCAGCCAGCATCTGCCAACACCTCCACAAACCGGTTGCGCTGGAAGCGCCGGTACGCACTCAGCCGAGGCATGCGCAACTGGATTCCGCTGCCGTTGTCGGTCATCAGCTCATCGGCTCGGTCCAAGACTCGCCACATGGCCATGAAGGCGTCAAACCCGATCGCTACCGCCACCTGCAGCAGCACAGCGGACAGGCCCATGGCCTCCAGTTCGGCCACCATCGCCAGCTCCCGCGGCCGGTCGGCAAGCACCCGCGCCAGCGGCGAATTTTTGGAAGGCTCCAAGGGAAGCTCTGAAGAACTGAGTTCATCCTGGTACCCACCCCCCCCAGGCCGAGAGGGGGTCAGGGCCTGCCGACCCCCCACCCCCGCCTGGTCATCCCCATCCAGGCCAGGCAGAAGCGGCTGCAGCCATGCGCGTGCAGCCCCACCACTTCGCAATTGACTCATCCCCAAGGCCCCTCTTCCGAGTGAGCACCCGAGACAGCACGTCGCTTTCCAACAGAGTGCGAAGCGCAGAGCACCGAGCAATTGCGTAACCATCGGCGAGTCTGGCGGCTTTGTAACAAGATTGCGGGGAGGTATGAAACCCCATCACAACACCCATGTTTCCTAGGTTTCCTGCTACATAGCTTGGTGACGGTATAGGCTTTGCGTAACCGTGCTGGCAGTTCGGGGGCGTGCATGGCCTGTTCTCCGATGGGTCTGGGGGTCAGGAAGGGAGCCGCTTGAGCAGCTCGGAAACGGGGGTCTTCATGCGGCCGAGTGGCCCATGCTTGTCGACGGTCTCGATCTTGCGGCGCGTGGCCAGGTGGATGTAAATCCCGGTGGTCTTGGGGTCAGCGTGGCCCATCAGATCGGCCAGGGCAGCAGTTGGCACCTCTTCCTCTGTGAGCTCGGTGCCAAAAAGGTGGCGCAAGGCATGAGGATGGAGTTGGTCCTGCGGGATCTCCAGCCGCCGGCCGTAGCGCTGAATGATGTCGTGGATGGCCTTTCGGGTCAGCCGCCGCTTCTCGCCCACGTGCAGGTGCTCGGGCATGCAGGTCGATCGCATTGAAACAAAAAGCACCTTGTCCGCCCGACCCTCGGCATTGGTGTGGCGGTCAACCCCCGCCAGCTCCTCGTGCCCCATGTACACCCGCAGCAGCATCTCAGCCTCTCTCGGCACCGGCACGATGCGCTCGCGCATACCCTTCTCCACCACGCGCAACACCATGCGCTGGGCGCCATCGAGGTCAGCCGCATGGAGATTCCCTTCATTCAGCCCGACCAGGCCAGACACGCGGAGCCCACAGCCAATCAGCAGGCTCAGAATGGCCGCATCCCGTATGCCGATCAGCGTGGCCAGGTCTGGCGCCCACATCAGCCGCTCGGCGTTGGCCAAGCTGATCGTGCGCGGCAGCGGGCGGCCAGCCTTGGGGTGCTCGAGCTGCACCGCCGCATTGCCATCCGTCTTCGACCTGGCCGCCAGCCAGGTATAGAACCCACGCACGGCCGAGATGTACGGCTTTCGGCTCGCTGCCACCACCCCACGCCTGTGCAGCCACAGCCCGCAGAACGTCTCCAGATCCACCGCATCCACCTCGAGCAGCGGCTTGCCCTGCAAGAACTCGCGCAGCCTGGTCAGCGCCAGCTCATACACCTCCAGCGTCCGGTCAGACCGGCCGCGCGCCATCCGCATAAATGTCAGCCACGCATCAATCGCCTGCTCGTCACTCCAGCGCGCCTCAGCCATGGGCAAGCCCCCGCCACGGCATTGCAGCCCCCCCACCGGCATTTCCACCCGTGGAAGCGTGGATGTGGCCCTGAAAGCACAAAAACCCAATGCTGGCGCGGGTTTGCAGCCAAACCCCATCCACGGAAAACCCGTGGATCGCACCACCAACCCGTGGATGCCATTTTTCACACCCGACACAACCCGTGGATGCCACTTCCCCCCTCATCCTCTCCTCTCTCTTCTCTCTCTCCAATGAAGAAGAAGAGAAAGAGAGGACAAGGCCCGCACAAGCCAAAAACATGACACGTGGAACGAACATATAAACCCGTGGAATGGAATCGCAAAACCGTGGAAATAGCAAAGTTGCGAATCGGGCGCTCGCCTTAGTCAACCCTGGGTTTGCATGGTGACAAGACCCTGAATCCACAGGTTTCAGAGACTCTGCCCCCCTCCCGGCATAGCAAAAGCCTATGGCCGCCCCCCCATGCCTGAGGGTTCTCCCCAGCCGAGGGCGGAGCTTTCTGGTTGGGGGGTACGGGGGGAATATGGACGGATTGATGCGCCGCGTGCATGTCTTCATGGCCAGTCGCTGCGCGATGAAATGAAGGCGCCTGCCGGCGCCAGATTGCCCTGAAAACCCCTTGGGGCGGGCGTTGCAGGTGTTCATGCTGCGACCTTCACCCTTTTGGACCTATACGACTTCTTGCACCACTTCAACCAATCCAGCAGCGCATCCAATTTCGCGTGGTCACCCTGTGCTTCTGGTACGCCGGGAACGATCAGTTGACGAGGCCCCGGCCCTTTGGAGTGACGCGCCCTGGCGTTTAAGAACACGGCCAGATCGCACATGGGACCGCTCGCTACCTGGATAGCTCCAGAGCCGTCCTGGTTGTCCGATGGCATTACTGGTCCCACCTCAATCAAACCACTGGACCAGCACCAAGCCAGCATCGGGGAAATGTCAAAGAAGCTTTTTGCGCCGCACTTCGGGCACAACAATTCGTTGACAGTGATGCCGCCAGCCTGGCCTGGCCGCAGGGGCGCACTCTGCACACGGTCTGTCTCCAGGTGCTCAGTGCGGCAACGTGTGCACTTGCAACGCAATGGGGTCGCGCGGGAATCAGTCATGCCCGAACTCCCTCACTGACCAGGTCGAGCACGCTGGAGACGTAGAGCAGCATCTGCCGGGCCACGGCCGGCTCCAGGGTGATGCTGGTGCCCAGCCGCTCGATGACGAGCGCCCCATCGCTGTACATGGCCCAGCGGGCATCTGGCGCGGGCGCCTGAGGCGCAGGCCGTGCAGGCGCTTCGCCCCCCCCCATTTCTGTAACTCTGGCTCCTTGGGCGGCTCGCTTCTTGGGTGTGGTCCGGCCTTCGGCGGTGGCCTGGCCCTTGCGCTTCAGCCACCCATGAAAGCCTGTGGCCTGGGTGCTGGCCTGGCCCTTGACGGCAAAGCGCGAAGCCCGCTCGCCTGGCTCCTTGCTGAGCCGCACGAGCTGCCCGTCGCGCACCCCGTTGCAGCAGAGGTCGCTGGCTTGCTTGGCCGTGAGGCCCATGGCCTCGGCCAACTGGCTGGCTTGCAGCGGTCCACAGGCCTGCAGGGTCTGAATGGCGCGCTCGCGCTGTGTAGTGGCAGGTCTGGCCTGGATGGGCGCCTCAGTGGCAGGGGGCGCTTCGCTCGCCAGGTAGCGCTTGCCCATGTCGAAAGCGCTGGCCACGCCGGTGGTGGCCACAGGTGGTGCGCCGTGGGCGCTCACGATGGACTGGGAGACATGGTCCAGGTCGTCTTCGGTGCTCATGCCGATCTCCTTCAAAAAAGGCCCCGACCCACGCGGGCCGGGGCAAAGGCGGCCTTGCGGCCGGCCAGGGAGGAATTGATGCTCATGGATTGACCACATCCACGCCCAGTAAGACTGGCGGGTGCGTCAGGCCATAGGCGCTGAGCCAGATCGACGCGCCGGCCGCAATGGCGGCGCGCTCATCGGCCGTGGGTTCCCAGTAAGACCACACGGCCCGCTGCCCGTTGCTGTACACCACACGTGTAATGGCCAAAGGGCGGCATTCGTCGTGGCCGACACCTGGGGGCGGCAGCAGCACGTCGTTGTTGGATGGGTGCTGGGTGGGCCTCATGCCGCCCCTCCCATCTCCATCTGATGCACACAAGCCCCCGCCGGCACGCTGCAGCGCATCACCAGCTCGGCGCCGGCGGCCGCAGGCGCCTGGTCCAGCACCGTCAGGCCCAGCTCGATGGCAATGTGGCGCTCCAGCCGCGCACCGCGGCTGCGCTCCCAGCCTGGCAGCATCACGATGGCATCGCACTCCACCAGGTGGCGTATGTCCAGCCGCATGCACTGCTTCCACGTCGCCTGCGGGTCCGGGTTCAGTTCAGCCGGGTTCACCACGGCAAACCCCTGCTCGCGCAGCCGAGCCGCCTCCGCGTTGAACGCCGGAAAATTCAGATCCGGCAGGCCCGTCATGGGCCCCGAGATGTAGAAACGCATCCTCATTGCTCCTTTGGTCGAAACGGTGCGGCGCAGACCAGGCGCCGCGGCTGTGGTTGGTGGTTCGGGGGGAATCGCTCAGGGGTTCCATGCCGCCTCCGGCTTCGCCTCGGGCACCACCGCGTGCAGGCCGTAGGTCTTCAGTCGCGGCAGGCTCAGCATCACCATGTGGGCCACCCGCTGGTTGTGCACCGTGCGCTCCACCTCCAGCGGCTCCTTGCCATGGTCGTCCTGGCACACCAGCACGCCGGCGGCCAGCAGTTGCTTCTTGAACACCCGGTCGCTCTTCACCGGCAGGCTGTCCCAAAACTCCCGCAGATACGGCGTCTGCCGCATGTGGTCCATCACATGGCCCGTGCGCACACACAGCACAGGCTCCTCGTCCTCCACGTCAAACCGGTGCGGAAACCGGAACTCCCGGCGCGAGATCTCGCTGAACAGCTTGTCCACGATCCAGGCCCACGGCTGGCGGTCGCTCACCGTCTCGTGGATGTGCCGGTTCATCTCGGCCGTCAGGTGCTGCAAAAACGGCGTGTGCGTCACCTCCAGGCCCAGGTAGTCGCACAGCAGGCGCCAGGCCGTGGCCAGGCCCGCGTAGTTGTGCACCATCCGCTCCGCCCCCGTGTCGGCCGTCGTGGCCACACAGTTGTCAAACAGGTCCTGCACCTGCTGGGCGTGCAGCGCCTGCACCTCCGCCTTCTGCATCCCGGCCAGGTAGTTCAGCCACTGCTTCACCGGAAACGGCGGCATGCCCTCAGGAATCAACGCCCCGCGGCGCTCCTTGGTGAGCTCAGCGCGCACCACCTTGCCCACCAGGCTGTCCACCGGCACATCCTCACCCGCCAGCAGCACCGGCGCGCACAGCAAAAAGTCCGTCAGCTCAGCGCCACGCTGCGTGTGCTCGTACTGATAGCTCTCCTGCAGGTTGGAGATCGCCTTGGTGATCACATCCTGCTTGTTCGTGCTCATCTCCCCCCAGCCCACCGGGTGGCTCGTGTAGCTGATGCTCGTCAGCTGGCGAAACTCCGTCTGCAGGCTCTGCCGGCTCTTCATCACCATGGCCACCGCGCGCTCAATCCGCTTGACCAGCGTGCTCTTGCCTGTGGCCTTCTCGGCCTGCATGATGAAATGCGGCCAGTAGCCCAAAAACGCCTTCAGGTGCGCGCCCAGCGCCCACACCAGCGGAATCAGCGCCGCACTGTCGCCAAACGTGCGCGTGAACTGCCGCACCACCTCCACCCCCTCACGCACCGTGCCACTCGGAAACGTCAGCTCCGAATACGGGCACTGCTGCCGCGGGTCGCTGAAAAAGCAGTCCGGCCCCTCGTTCACCACCGGCCGGCCATCGCGCCAGGCCAGGCCCACAAAGTTCACCGCCTCGCGCGCCCCAATCTCGGCCGCCCGCTCCCACACGTTCACCAGGCGCGCAAACGCCGTTGGCGCGTACACCGGGCCCAGCTTCTTCCACACATCCAGGTTGTGCAGCTTCTCGTCGTCCACCACCCGGCGCTGCAGCCGAGCTCCATGGCGTGCCACCTGCACACTCAGGGCAAACACCGTGCGTGGTGAATGGTCCGCATCCCCCGTCATGGTCGACGTGGGCGAGGCAATCGTCACCCGGCTCACAGCGGCAATGCGAAACCCCGCCACGTCCGAGTACTCAAACTTCTCGTTGCCGTCGTCGTCCTTGTTGACCTTGGCCACCACCTTCGTGAAATCCGGCTGCACCCGGTACTTCCAATAGGCCAGGTAGTCGTGCTGCGGCAAGTACAGCCGCCGGCGGCCGTTTGCCGAGTCGTCCCCCGGCATGCCCGGAATCATCCAGGGCTCCACCTTCGCCAGCGCCTTGGTCAGCGCATCCGGGCCCAGCAGCTTCAGCAGGTCGTTCGCGTCGTTGATCGGCCCCTCCCGGGCCTCCACATCCTCGTACCACCCACTCTGGTCCACCAGCAAGCAAGAAATATCCAGCCCCGTCAGCACCTCGTGCAGCCGCCATGCCGCCTTCAGGCCGGCGCAATACCCATCGCGCCCGGGCTGGTCGTTGTCCATCACCGCCACCACCTGCTTGCCCCGCAGAAACGTCCAGTCAATGTTGTCCACATTGCCCGTGCCCCGCACACTCACCGCCGCCGTGCCCGGGATCCTGCAGGTCTCAATGCTCAGCGCGTTGATGCTGCTCTCCACCACATACACCGTGCGCGCCACCTCCACCCGCTTCCAGTCGCTCGTCCAGGGGGCGCCACTCTTGTCTCCCTGTGTCTGCGTCTTCACACCCCCATTGGTCGCCGGGTCCAGGTAGCGCATGTCCACCGCCACCACCCGCTGAGCCAGCGGGTCCCGCACCACAAAAGCCGCGGCCGGGCCGCCATGGCCCACCTCGCCCTCCGCCGCACGCGGGCTGCGCCAGGTGTTCACCCCCAGGCTGCGCCGCTTCAGGGCTGCCTCGATCACGTCGCGCGCAATGCCCCTGCCCTCCAGGTAGTTCAGCAGGTCCACCCGGTGCTCCTCCTGGCCAGCCGCCAGCAGGCACTTGTCCGCAATGAACTCGGCCAGCGTCTGCTCCTCGCGCACCACCGGCGCGCCCTCGGCCGCCGCAGGGCGCCGCAGCACAATGCCGTACATGCTGGCCAGCTCGCGCACCGCATCCACAAACTCCAGGCCGCGCACCCACATCAGCAGGTCAATCGGCCCCCCGCCCACGCCGTCGTCGCTGAAATCCTTCCAGCGGCTCTGCCCCGTGGCCTTGTCCTTGTAGACAGACACACTCGGGTGCTTGTCATCGTGGTGCGGGCTGCGGAAATTCCCCCTCGCTCCACCCGGCCGCAACAGCCCCAGCCGTTCGGCCAGGTCCTCGCAGTCAATGCGGGCGTTCAGCTCGGCCGCGGCGTCATGCCTTTGGCCGGCTTTGTTCTGTGGTGCTGTCGCCATCGTCGTCTTGTTGTTCGTGTTGTGAGGGTGCTGCGCACCCATCCATGTCAAACAGCCCGGTACGGCCCTGGGCCTGCAGGGCCAGCTTGTCGGCCAGCGCCTCGATGGCGCCCGCCTTCGCGGCCAGGTAACACCGCAGGGTCAGGGCGCGCTCCGCACCGCTGCTCTGGCGCCAGGCGTTCCAGGCCGCCCACACCGCACGCTTGTGGGCGGCAGGCAGCAGCACCCAGTGCTGGCCACACATCAGCAGGCCTCGGCGCACCATCCGCTGGCAGCCCTGCGCCTCGCATTGCTTCAAGTTCTCGTTGTCGTTGTTCATGCCTGGCTCCAATAGCCCATCAAGAAACACGTCAGCACCGCCAACACATTGGCCAGGCACACCAGCAGGTGCACCAGCGCGGCCACCACCAGCTTTTGTGTCTTCACTCGCATGCCCGCTGAGCCTCCAGCCTGGCCGCGTTCACTGCCGCCATCAGTGCACCCCCTTCGCAAAGCCCGGAGCCGCAGCCGCCTTGGACTGGTGCTCCACCTCCATGCGGCAGCACCCCGGCATGAGCGCACGCGCGGCGTGTGACACCAGGTCATGCCAGCGGCTCATGGCGGCCGGGTCGGCCTGCATCCAGTGGTTCAGGCTGGCCAGAAAAACCCGGTCCGTACCGAATTCGCCAGCCATCAAAAACGCGTGCATCACGCCCTGCCGCTCCTCGAAAACGATCGAGCTGTGCAGCGAAATCTTCAGCTTGAAGTCCATGGTCTTGTGTTCCTCTCAGGTGGGGGTGTGGGGGTTGGATTCGGCTTGTGCCTGCTCGGCCCAGTACTGCTGCACGGCCTGGGTCTGCTTCAGCTGCATCTGCAGGGCCTTGGGGCCCGTGGGCAACGGCATGGCCAGCTCGTACATCACCAAGCCCAGGCCATCGCGCTCCGTCACCACGCCCACGCGGTACTCTTCCTTGTGCTGGCGCGCAGCCATGCCCGTTCGGGTGCCCTGGGCCAGGCGCAGCTGCGCAGCACGCCGCACCAGGGCAGAGCCAGCCAGGCGGTAGCCCATGCCTGGCTTGTAAGTGGCATGCCCCAGCGTCACCAGGTCGGCCAGCGCGTCCTCGATCGCCGGCAGGCAGTGGCTCGCGTCCCCCACCAGCTCCTCGCGCAGCAAGTAGGTGCCAGCCCGCATCAGTCGGTCCAGAAACAGCGGCAGCAGCTGCCTCGAGGTCGTCACAGCCGGCGCTCCGGCAGGCCTGCCTGGCGCCCCTTCACCAGGCGGAAGGTGGTGCGCGGAACCACTCGCACGCAAGCCACGGCCCGCGCTGGGCCAAACGCCTGGTCCACCTGCTCCAGCGCATCAGCCAGGCCGCTGCACGACACGTGCGCCTTGCGGCGGTGGCCCGTGGGGCCGATGTGAGTCACCTTGAACAGCATGCTCACCCCCTCACGCGGCCGTGGTGGCAGCAGCTGGTGCACCCACTGCCGGAGCAGCGGGCTGAGCCAGCACCGACGCAGTCACATCAATCCACACCCTCAAGTACCGCCCGTGCTTCAGGTGGACCGAGCTGTAACTGCTGTGGTCCTCGTTCATGCTGTACAGGCCCAGCTGCACGGCATCAAAACCCTGGGTGGCCAGGCGCGTCTCCTCGGCCACAGCGCCCAGCTCATCGCCCAGCGAGCGCAGGTAGTCCACAAACAGGGTGCTGCGCTCGGCCTTGAGCTGGTCCACCGCCGCGCGGTAGCTGATCACATTGGCAAACGGTGCCGTGCCCGTGTTCACGAAGTTCAGGCTGGTCAGGTTGTAGAGGGCCTCGCGCAACACCGTCCGCTCGGCGATCACCGGCACGCGCACGTCGCTCACATTGCCGGTGCCTGCAGACAAGGCCTTGTGCTCGCGGTCCAGGTCGGCACCATGCTCGGCATCGAAATGCGCCAGCGCCCGCTCGGCAAACTCCTTGTTGGCCGGCAGCAGGCGCCCACCCGTGCGGTAGAAGCGCGCCGCGTCATCGTCCCGCACATACCCCAGGCGCTTGTCAATCTCGGCCTGCAGCGACTTGATGCTGTTGCCATGCGCCACCACCACATGCACCTGGCCAGAAGGCGGCTGATAGCCCAGGCCTGCGAGCTTGGTGGCCGCGCTCAGCCCGTTCCAGTTGCGCACCTGCAGCTCGGCCAGGGCCCGCACCTGGTCGTCGCTGCTGGCGTCGGTCACCAGCAGGGCCACGTCGGCTGCGAGCTTGGTCACCCCCTCAGGCGTCAGGCTTTTTTCCAGCGCGATCGTGTCGCTCAGCAGCTTGAGCTTGGCATCCAGTGTGGCCTTCTTCTGCGCGGCCGCCAGGTTGGCCTGGTCCAGCACCTTGCGCACCTCGGCCGCCACATCCACCGTGGCGGCCGGAGCCGCCAGCTGAATGGTGACCAGCTTGGGGTCACCGCCGGCGGCCTTGGTCTGTGCCAGCGCGGCGGCGCCGGCGGTCTTGAAGGCCTCGACCACCGCCAGGCACTTGGTTTTGTCGTCCTTCACGGCCTCGAGCTGCTTGCGAGCCTCGGCCACCAGGGGCTGGATGTTGATTTCGGTAAAGCCCAGGGTGATCAGGGCGGCGGAAAGGAGTTTGATGTACTCGTCCATGGAAAGCTCTCGCAAAAGTTGGTGGGAGATCAACACCCGTGCAGAGCTGTCGTCGTCTGGGACGCTCAGCTGCACAGGATCCAGGTTCTTGATCACGGGCCGCGTGGTCAGGCCCGCGCCGAGCAGCACGCAGCCATGGGCCGCGCCGCGCTCGTTGTCGGTGAATTGCTCGTGGTACTCGGCGCTCAGGTAGGTGAAGCCGCGCTCTCGGATGGCGCTGGCGCCAAAGGGCGTCCACTCCACCAGGCCGCGCAGGCGCCCGTCTTCCACCTGCAGCTTGAGCAGCTTGCCGGCCGCGCCGTCCGATGGGCGGTGCGACACGTCAATGAACACGTCCTGCCCCAGGGTGCGCTGGTCGAAGTTGCGCACCATCTCATCGAGCATGGTGCCGGTGATCTGAAACTTGCCGTAACGCGGATCGCTGAACTCGCCCGTCCGGGTGAGGGTGACCCACGTGGTTTTGGCACCTTCGGTCAACTCGAGCTTTTGCGACAGGAACCGCACCACTCCAGGCGGCGTTCCCCCCTCGCTGAGCCGAATCACACGGCCAGGCTCAGGGCTGCGCTGCAGGCAGCCAGTCCAGGCCGCCTGCAGCGCGTTGCAGAAGTTTGAGATGTTCATGATGCCCCTTCAGCGGTACCACCGCTGCGGGGCCATCATTCAAGAATCAAGCGGCCAAAAAAAGGTGCTGCGTTGGCCGCAAGGAGGTCTGTCAGACGGGCTCGATCTGCTCCGCTGTCAGGGCGCCCATGAAGAGGGTCACGCCGTCGTCGCCCGAGATCTCCACCTCATAGGCCTGGGGCGGCTCGCCGTGCACCAGCAACACGGTGCCGATCGCGCCCACAGCCAGGCCTGCCTGGGGCAGCGGCACGCGCAGTTTCACGGTATCAAGCTCCTGGTAGGCCATCGGTCTACGCCCCCTTCTTTCTGGTCACATAGGCGCTCACCAGCTGTGGCGCCGATTCTCCCGGCCGCAAAATCCAGCCGGTGCGAACCATAGCAGTTCCTGCCGGCCCCGTCATGGGAATGTCCACCTCCATGCGCCGGCCCCACTGGTCGGCTGTCCGCTCGGTGGCCGGCTGCTGCATCACCCCTCGCCGGATCTGGCGCGCCACTTCATCCGCATCGTCCTGGCCAAAGCCCAGTGCTGCCATGAACACCCGCGCTTTGGGTCCGCCGCGCGGGCTGTTGGGGTTCAGCACATAGCCGCTCAGCTTGGCCATAGGCACCACCGCCGTGCCGGCGTTGGGCATCGCCAGTGGGTGCACTTGACCGGCCCGCGCGGCGTTGCGTTCAATCCGCCTCGCCACCGCTGACAACGGGGCCCGGACCATGCCTCGGCTCAGCAGGCCCCGGTCGAAGTACGCGGCCTTGGTCTGTCCGACCGCGCCAGCGCGCTGCTCGGCAGACAAGCCTGCCAGCGCCTGCAGGCTGGTCTGCTGGCCCGCGCGGTCGGCCTCCGTCACCTCGTCCTGGAACACGATGACCACAAAACTCAGTGTGTTCGGGTGCGCCGGCCACGGGGTCTGCTCCCGGCTAGGGTACACCCCGGCGCCCAGCCCGTGCAGGTTTTGTGCTGCCAGCAGGTCGCAGATGTCTGGCCTGGGGTGCAGCTGGCTCAGCAGAAAGCGCCAGCCGGCAAAACCGGCCGCGCGCTCGCCGCCGGCCATGTAGGCCTCGCCATGGGCGCGGTTGATCTCGGTGCGGAACACCCGCTCGGCCTTCCACACCTGGGCATCATCTCCCCCCGTCAGCAGATCCGCCAGGCTGGCCACCCGGTCAGCGCGGCCGGCGCGCGCGCGCTGCTGCACGTCCAGTGGCACCGGCAGGCCGTTGTAGGCCGCCTGGGCCACGGCGCGGCTGGCATCCCAGCCCTGCACCACTGCCTGGCCAATGGCGCGGCTCAGCGTCTCCCGCGCGCCCTGGTCAAGGGCCCACAGCCGGTCGCTCAGGCGCAAGCCGTCTGCCGCCTCGAACTCGCGCACAAAGCGCACGGCCGACTCGTGGATGCGCATCGCCGCGTCGCTGGTCAGCAGGGCCTGCCCAGCCCGCCCTGTCGCCGCCACGCCCTGCGCCGTGTAAGGCCGGGTGCCGAGCGTGGCCGCCTGCTCGATCTGGCTGGCCAGCAGCTGGTCGCGCTGGTCCCCCATGGCCTGCAGGATGTCGTCCACCTGGCGCAGCAGGGGGCGCAGGTGAGCCAGCGTCACCTGGTCGTCGGCGTCCGCCGCGGCACGGACCGCCGCCCGCACCTGGTCGGCCGCCTGCTCATAGATGGTGAGCAGCGCGTCAATGGCCGCACGGTCCAGCTCCCGCATGGCGTTGCGCGCCTGCTGGCTGGCCCGCCGGATCGCGGCGCGGGTGGCGGCGTCGGTCATGACCCTTTCAGCCGCGGCCGCGGCCGGCGTTGCTGCCAGGCAGAC
>CAZKDU010000011.1:0-17309 GCA_964551485.1 uncultured Burkholderiaceae bacterium | reverse complement strand
ACACCAACATGGCGCTGCGCTACGCCGACTACGGCTACATCATGGAAAGCGGCCGCATTGTGATGGATGGCGCTGCGGCTGACCTGCGCAACAACGAGGACGTGAAAGAGTTCTACCTCGGTGTGGGCGGCGGCGAGCGCAAGTCGTTCAAGGACGTCAAGAGCTACAAGCGCCGCAAGCGCTGGCTGGCCTGAGCCCACTGCCACGCGCCGCACATTGATTCTGTCTTCTCCCAATTCCCACACCAACATGACGACCGAATTCTTCGACGCGCTGGAGTCGCGCGAACCCGCTGTCCGCGAAGCCGCCCTGATGGCCGCCCTGCCCGATGCCGTGGCCCAGGCCCAGCGCTGCAGCCCGGCCATGGCTGAGATTTTGCGCGGCGTGAACGCCGGCGAGGTCGGCAGCCGCGCCGCCCTGGCCCACCTGCCGGTGACGCGCAAGCATGAGCTGCTGGAGCGCCAGAAAGCGCTGCGTGCCAGCGATGTGTTTGGTGGGTTCTCCACACTGCGTTTTGGCGCCGCCATGCCGCGCGTGTTTTCCAGCCCGGGGCCCATCTACGAACCCGAGGGCACACGGTCGGACTACTGGCGCGCGGCCCGGGCCATGTTTGCAGCAGGCTTTCGCCGCGGCAACCTGATCCACAACTGCTTCAGCTACCACTTCACACCGGCCGGCTCCATCATGGAAAGCGGGGCCCACGCCCTGGGGTGCACCGTGTTCCCGGGTGGCATCGGCCAGACCGAAATGCAGGTACAGACCATCGCTGAGCTGAAACCCGCGGCCTACGCCGGCACCCCGAGCTTTCTGAAGATCATCGTGGACAAAGCCGACGAGCTGGGCGTGCCCCTGCCCAGCCTGCGCCGCGCCCTGGTGTCGGGCGAAGCCTTCCCGCCGTCGCTGCGCGACTGGCTGTCGACGCGCGGCATCGAGGGCTACCAGTGCTACGCCACGGCCGACCTGGGCCTGATCGCCTACGAAACCGAAGCCCGCGAGGGCCTGGTGCTCGACGAGCAGGTGATCGTGGAGATTGTGCGCCCGGGCACGGGCGACCCGGTGCCCGAGGGCGAGGTGGGCGAACTGGTGGTGACCACCCTCAACCCCGACTACCCGCTGATCCGCTTTGGCACCGGCGACCTGTCGGCGGTGCTGCCGGGTCGCTGCCCCACAGGCCGCAGCAATTCGCGCATCAAAGGCTGGATGGGCCGGGCCGACCAGACCACCAAGATCCGTGGCATGTTCGTGCACCCGAGCCAGGTGGACAACGTGGTCAAACGTTTCCCCGAGGTCGTGCGCGCTCGCCTGATTGTCAGTGGCGAAATGGCCAATGACCAGATGACCTTCCGTGCCGAAACCACGGGCCAGGCCAACGACCTGAGCGCGCGCCTGTCCAACGCCATTCGCGACGTGACCAAGCTGCGCGCCGATGTGGAGCTGGTGGCCCCGGGCAGCCTGCCCAATGACGGCAAGGTCATTGAGGACGCGCGCAGCTACAAGTGAGCCATGGGGCGTGCCTGCGCCACCAGGCCTGCGGCAACGCCCACCGGCTCACCCCTCGCTTCTAAGTAGTTCCCGCGATGGCCGTGCGCGGCCTGGCTGGCTAGGATGCAGGCTCTTCCCAAGGAGTGTGTGCATGAACAAGATTTTCGCCCTGGCTGTGCTGGCCGGCACGGCCCTGGTTGCCCAGGCAACCGACTTCCCCATCAAGGACAAGCCGATCACCATCGTGGTGCCATTCACCGCGGGCGGCCCGACCGACCGTGTGGCACGCGACCTGGCCGAGGCCTTGCGCAAGCCACTGGGAGGCGTCAGCGTGGTGGTGGACAACGCCGCCGGTGCCGGCGGCTCAATCGGTGCCAACAAGGTCGCCAAGGCCAACCCGGATGGTCACACCCTGCTGCTGCACCACATCGGCATGGCCACCATGCCGACCCTGGTGCGCAACATCCCGTTCAAAGTGGAGAGCGACTTCGAGTACCTGGGCCTGATCAACGACGTGCCCATGACCCTGATCTCCCGGCCCAGCATGGCCGCCAACAACTACAAGGAGTTGCTGGGCTGGATCAATCAGAACAAGGGCAAGATCAACCTGGGCAACGCCGGCATCGGCTCGGCTTCTCACCTGTGCGGCCTGTTGTTCCAGAACGCCCTGCAGACCGACATGACCACCGTCCCCTACAAGGGCACGGCACCGGCCATGACCGACCTGATTGGCGGCCAAATCGACCTGATGTGTGACCAGACCACCAACACCACGGCGCAGATCGAGGGCAAGAAGGTCAAGGCCTTCGCGGTGACCACAGCCAAACACCTGACCACCCCGGCCCTCAAGGACCTGCCCACGCTGCAGGAGTCCGGCCTCAAGGGCTTTGAGGTCACGATCTGGCACGGCCTGTACGCCCCCAAAGGGGTGCCGGCCGATGTGGCGGCCAAACTGAATGCCGCGCTCAAAGCCGCGCTCAAAGACCCTGACTTCATCAAGAAGCAAGAAGGCCTGGGTGCCGTGGTCGTGACCGACGCCCGCAGCGACGCCGCCGAACACAAGAAGTTCGTGGCGGCCGAAATCGCGAAGTGGAGCCCGGTCATCAAGGCAGCAGGCGTCTACGCCGACTGACGTCATCGCGGAGGCCTTCCAGCCCACTGCCCAGCACAGGCCACCTTCAGGTGGCCTTTTTGCTGCCCTGGCTCGTTGCCCCTCTGTTTGCCCCCAGGAGCCCAACATGCCCCACCGCACCGCTTCGCACCCGGCCGGCATGGCTCAGAACGTCATGAGAAATCGGCGCTCAGCCCTTGCCTGTATTGGCTCAGTTGCTCTTTTTTCGATAGCAAACCCCGTCTGGGCCGACAGCCCGTGGCCCACCAGGCCCGTGCGCATCGTGGTGCCGTTTACCCCTGGAGGCACCACCGACCTGCTGGCACGCGCCCTGGCCCCGGAGCTCTCTCGGGTGCTGAGCCAGCCGTTTGTGGTGGAGAACCGCGCGGGCGCGGGCGGTAATGTAGGGGCCGAACTGGTGGCCCGTGCCGCGCCCGACGGGTACACCCTGCTCATGGGCACAGTGGGCACGCACGGCATCAACCGCGCGCTCTATGACCGCTTGCCCTACGACCCGGTCAAGGACTTCACCCCCGTGACCCTAGTGGCCGGTGTGCCCAACGTGATGGTGATGAACGCCGAGCGTGCACGCAGCCTGGGCATCAGCACGGTGGCCGACTTCATCCGCTACGCGCGCGCCCACCCGGGCCAGCTCAACATGGCCTCCAGCGGCAACGGCACCTCCATCCACCTGGCTGGTGAACTCTTCAAGAGCATGAGCGGCTGCTACATGGTGCATTTTCCCTACCGTGGCTCGGGCCCGGCGCTGCTCGACCTGGTCGCCGGCAACATGGATGTGATGTTCGACAACCTGCCCTCGGCCCTGCCACAGATCAAGGCGGGCAAGCTCAAGGCCCTGGCCGTGACCAGTGCGCAGCGTTCCAGCGCCCTGCCCGAACTGCCCACCCTCGAGGAGGCTGGTCCGCTCAAGGGCTATGAGGCCAGCTCATGGTTCGGCCTGCTGGCACCGTCTGGCGCCCCAGTCGAGGTTGTGGCGCGTCTGCAGCAAGAGGTGGCGCGAGCACTCAACAGCCCCGCCATCAAAGAGCGACTGCTGGCCCAGGGGGCCATACCCAGCGGCAACACACCACCAGAGTTTGCCCGGTTAATTGATACTGAGCTGCTCAAGTGGGCCCAGGTGGTCAAGGCCTCGGGCGCCAAAGTCGACTGACACGAAGACCGTGCCTCTGGCACCGCGCCCTGCCACCACGTACCGGCCCGGCCCAGAGCCCCGTGTGGCTGCACGGACTGGGCACCCCGCAGGCCGGCCCCGCGGGTACTCACTCAGCCCTTGCCCATTACCCATGGGCACCCTATTTGCCCGGCCAAGCGCTCACACGCCCCAGACAATGTCTTTCTGGGCAGCAGCAGCCCGGCGCAGCATGTCGATCATGGGCTTGGCGCGCTGGCGCAAGGACACGGCCTCGTCGTTCACCGGGGCATCCTCACCTGTTGCGCGGGCCTGCTCGGCCACTGTGCGCTGCTCGGCCTCCTCCTGAGCCATCGCGGCCTCCAGCGCGGCAATGGCGGCCACCATCTGTTCGGGCGCAATGATGCCCTTGGACCCGGCTTCCTTGCCCATGATCTGCAGCACGCGGCGGCCATTGGCCTCGAGCATGATCAGGTCGCCGGTGGCCTTGGATTTGAACTTGTAGAGCATGTGGTCTCTCCTGTGTCGGTGGGCACTGGGGCCGCAGCGTCGGCTGCCGCCAGGCGCTGTGCGCGCCGCAGCCGCCAGGCGCCCTGGGGGTCATTCTGATACACCTGCTCAGCCGTGGTGCGGGTCTGCTGCAACCGGGTGTTCAGCGCAATGCGGTTGTCGAACACGAAGCATTCGCCTTGCCAGTCACGCTCGGCATCCGGCAGTGCCTCGAAATAGCCAAGGATGCCCCCTTGAAGCTGAAACACCTCCAACCCCAGCGACTGCATCCAGGGCGCGGCGCGCTCGCAGCGAATGCCCCCGGTGCAGTACATGGCCACCTTGCGGCCCTCGGCACGCCACGCTTGGGCCTGGCTGCGCACATAGTCCTCAAACGAGCGGAAGTGCGCCACCTCAGGGTTCACCGCCCCATGGAAATGCCCCAGGCTGTACTCGAAGCCGTTGCGATTGTCGAGCACCAGCACATCGTCACGCGCCAGCAACGTGCGCCATGCCACGGCGTCCAGCACACCGCTCCGGGCATCGGCATGGGCAGGTGCGTCCCATGGCACATCAAACGCCACCAGATGCTTCCTGTGGTGCACCTTGAGTCGATGGAACGGCTGGGTGCGGCAGGCACTGTGGCGGAACGCCAGACCGGAAAACCAGCCCTGCAGACGCGGGTCGCTGCCCAGGCGCGCCTCGAAAGCCTGGACGGCCGACGCCTCGCCCGCCAACACGCCATTCACCCCCTCAGCCGCCACCAACACGCTGCCCAGCAATGGTGGGGTGATCTCACGCAACACCTCGACCACCGACTCTGGCACGATCGGCACAAAGCGGTAGAACGCCGTGTGCACCCAGTTGGCCAAGGGATCAGGGGACAAATCGGTGTGCATGTTGGAGCGAATGAAAAGTGCACCGGCAAAAAAAAACGCCCACAGATTGTGGGCGTTGATTGTTGGCGAAATTTTGCCTAATTTGGTTGCGCGAGCAAGATTTGAACTTGCGACCTTTGGGTTATGAGCCCAACGAGCTACCAGGCTGCTCCACCGCGCGACAAGCCTTAAAGTATAACCTATTTATTCAGCTGCGGGCGCGTCGGCTGCTTTTTCTTCAGCACGATCCACCAATTCAACCAACGCCATGGGCGCGTTGTCGCCCACGCGGAAACCCATCTTCAGGATACGGGTGTAGCCACCGGGACGGGCCTTGAAACGGGGACCCAGTTCGTTGAAAAGCTTCACCACCACATCGCGATCGCGCAGGCGGTCGAAGGCCAGGCGACGGTTGGCCAGGGTGGGCTCCTTGGCCAGGGTGATCATGGGCTCGACCACACGGCGCAGTTCCTTGGCCTTGGGGACGGTGGTCTTGATGGCTTCGTGCTGGAGCAGCGAGTTCATCATGTTGCGCAGCATCGCGAGGCGGTGCGAGCTGGTGCGGTTGAGTTTACGGAGTCCGTGTCCGTGGCGCATGGTGCTTTCCTTTGGGTTTGTAAAACGGGAAGCCGTGTCAGGTACTTCCCGGTGCACGGTCCGGGCCGTCGGGCCCGGGGCGAATGGCTCAGCGCTTGTCCAGACCTGCAGGCGGCCAGCTTTCCAGCTTCATGCCCAGGGTCAGGCCGCGTGAGGCCAGAACTTCTTTGATTTCATTGAGCGACTTGCGACCCAGGTTCGGGGTCTTCAGCAGCTCGTTTTCGGTGCGCTGGATCAGGTCACCGATGTAGTAGATGTTTTCAGCCTTCAGGCAGTTGGCGGAACGCACCGTGAGTTCGAGTTCGTCCACCGGGCGCAGCAGGATCGGGTCGAACTGCTGGGCATTGCGCTGCACTGGCGCGTCGAACGCGCTCAGCTCGCTGCCTTCGAGCTGGGCAAACACAGCCAGCTGCTCCACCAGGATCTTGGCCGATGAGCGCACGGCATCTTCAGCGGTGATGGCGCCATTGGTTTCGATCTCGACCACCAGCTTGTCCAGGTCGGTGCGCTGCTCCACGCGGGCGCTCTCCACGGTGTAGCTGACACGCTTGACCGGCGAAAACGAAGCGTCCAGCACAATGCGGCCGATCGACTTGGTCGACTCTTCACCATAGCGGCGCACGGTGCCAGGCACATAGCCACGGCCCTTCTCGACCTTGATCTGCATGTCCAGCTTGCCGCCTTGCGACAGGTGGGCGATCACGTGGTCGGGATTGATGATTTCCACATCGTGCGGAGTCTGGATGTCGGCAGCCGTCACAGGGCCCTCGCCGTCCTTGCGCAGGCTCAACGTGACTTCATCACGGTTGTGCAGCTTGAACACCACGCCTTTGAGGTTCAACAGGATGTTGACCACATCTTCCTGCACGCCGTCGATCGACGAGTACTCGTGCAGCACACCGGCAATGGTGACCTCGGTGGCGGCATAACCCACCATCGACGAGAGCAGCACGCGGCGCAGGGCATTGCCCAGGGTGTGGCCGTAGCCACGCTCGAACGGCTCCAGGGTGACCTTGGCACGGTTCACACCCAGGGGTTCGACGTTGATGGCTTTGGGCTTCAGCAAATTGGTTTGCATGCAGACTTCCTCTCAATACCCCCGGCTCGTTACACCGGTAAGGCTGATGAAGCAGCCTGGGCGCGGTGCCCCACGCCCAGGCTGCGGATTCGATTTCAGCGAAGCGAGGATCAGCGCGAATACAGTTCGACGATCAGCGATTCGTTGATGTCGGAAGCAAACTCGTCACGGTCCGGCACCTTCTTGAACGTGCCTTCTGCCTTGTCCGCATTCACGTCCACCCAGGCCGGCAGACCGACTTGCTGGGCCAGTTGCAGGGCCTCGACCACACGGTTCTGCTTCTTGGACTTTTCACGAACAGCCACCACATCGCCGGTCTTCACCAGGTACGAGGGAATGTTGACCTGCTCACCATTGACCGTGATGGCCTTGTGTGACACCAGTTGGCGTGCTTCGGCGCGGGTTGAACCAAAACCCATGCGGTACACCACGTTGTCCAGGCGGGACTCGAGGATGAACAGCAGGTTGGCCCCGGTATTGCCCTTGCGGCGATCAGCTTCTTCGAAATAGCGACGGAATTGCTTTTCCAGCACGCCGTACATGCGCTTGACCTTCTGCTTCTCACGCAGCTGCAGACCGAAGTCGGAGGTGCGGGCACCCGAGGTGCGGCCATGCTGGCCAGGCTTGGAGTCGAACTTGGCCTTGTCGCTGATCGAGCGGCGTGCGCTCTTCAGGAACAGGTCGGTGCCTTCACGGCGGGAGAGTTTGGCCTTGGGGCCGAGGTAACGTGCCACTTGAGCTTCCTTTGTGTCATCTACCGCAGCAAGCTGCGGGAGCCCTCTGCGATCGGCAGAGGGCGGTGGGCTTGGTTAGAAAATCAGATGCGGCGACGCTTTTGCGGGCGGCAGCCGTTGTGTGGCACAGGCGTCACATCGGCAATCGAGGTGATGCGGATGCCCAGGGCACCCAGGGCACGCACAGAGGACTCACGGCCAGGACCAGGGCCCTTGATCTCGACGTCGAGGTTCTTGATGCCTTGTTCCATGGCGGCACGGCCCGCCACTTCGGACGCCACCTGGGCGGCGAACGGGGTGGATTTGCGCGAGCCCTTGAAGCCTTGGCCACCGGACGATGCCCACGACAGGGCATTACCCTGACGGTCGGTGATCGTGATGATGGTGTTGTTGAAAGAGGCATGCACGTGGGCAATGCCATCCGACACGTTCTTGCGAACCTTCTTGCGCACGCGCTGTGCGGCGTTGTTGGAAGGAGATTTAGCCATGTTGCTCTCTCAATTATTTCTTCAGGGCCGCAGCAGCCTTGCGCGGACCCTTGCGGGTACGGGCATTGGTGCGGGTGCGCTGGCCGCGCATCGGCAGGCCGCGACGATGGCGGAAACCGCGGTAGCAGCCGATGTCCATCAAACGCTTGATGTTCATCGTGGTTTCACGGCGCAGATCACCTTCAATGGTGAACTGAGCGATCTGGTCCCGGATCTTCTCCAGGTCGCCATCGGTCAGGTCCTTGACCTTCTTGGAATAAGCGATGCCACATGCTACGCAGATCTTGCGAGCGCGCGTGCGACCGATGCCAAAAATGGCGGTCAAGCCGATTTCAGCATGCTGATGTGGCGGAATGTTGATGCCAGCGATACGTGCCATGTGCGTCCTCTAAAACTCTTGCAATCAGCCTTGGCGCTGCTTGTGACGCGGATCCGTACAGATCACGCGAACAACGCCCTTGCGGCGGATGATTTTGCAGTTGCGGCAAATTTTCTTGACCGAAGCCGAAACTCTCATTTCACTCTCCTAAAACCAGTCGCCTCTGGGGCGTCTTCATGCGTCCTATTACTTGGCACGGAACACAATGCGTGCCCGGCTCAGGTCGTAGGGGGTTAACTCGACCGTGACCTTGTCACCAGGAAGGATGCGGATGTAGTGCATTCGCATCTTTCCAGAAATATGCCCAAGCACGACATGACCGTTTTCCAGCTTGACTCGGAAGGTGGCATTTGGAAGGTTCTCCACCACCTCGCCTTGCATCTGAATGACGTCATCCTTGGCCATCTTGAGACTCAACCACTCACAGCGTTGTCTTGAAATTGGCTTTCTTTAACAGCGATTCGTACTGCTGCGACATCATGTAGTTTTGCACCTGGGCCATGAAGTCCATGGTGACCACCACAATGATCAACAGCGAGGTGCCACCAAAATAGAACGGCACGTTGTATTTCAAGATCAGGAATTCCGGCAACAGACAGACGAAGGTGATGTAGATCGCCCCCGCCAGCGTCAAACGCAGCAGAATCTTGTCGATGTGGCGTGCCGTCTGGTCACCAGGACGAATGCCCGGGATGAAGGCGCCGCTCTTCTTCAGGTTGTCGGCGGTTTCGCGGCTGTTGAAGACCAGCGCCGTGTAGAAGAAGCAGAAGAACACAATGGCCCCGGCGTACAGCAGCACGTAGATCGGCTGACCCGGTGTCAACATCCCGGCAATGTCCTTGAGCCAGCGCATGCCATCGCCCGAGCTGAACCAGCTCACCACGGTGGCCGGCAGCAAGATGATGGACGAGGCGAAGATCGGAGGGATCACGCCTGCCATGTTGAGCTTCAGGGGCAGGTGCGACGACTGACCACCATAGACCTTGTTGCCAACCTGGCGGCGCGCATAGTTCACCAGGATCTTGCGCTGACCACGTTCGACGTACACCACGAAATAGGTGACCAGGGCCACCACGGCGACGATGAACAGGGCCACCAGGATGCTCATCGCACCGGTGCGAACCAGCTCCAACAGCCCCCCGATGCCGTTTGGCAGTCCCGCCGCGATGCCAGCGAAGATCAGGATGGAAATGCCGTTGCCCAGGCCGCGCTCAGTGATCTGCTCACCCAGCCACATCAGGAACATGGTGCCAGAGGTCAAGCTGACCACAGCCGTCATGCGGAAGCCGAAACCGGGTGAATGGACCAGACCGGCAGAACCTTCCAGCGCCAAGGCAATGCCCATGGACTGAAAGACCGCCAGACCGAGGGTGCCATAGCGCGTGTACTGGGTGATCTTGCGACGACCCGCCTCGCCCTCTTTCTTCAGCTGCTCGAACGTGGGCACCACGTAAGTGAGCAATTGCATGATGATCGAGGCCGAGATGTACGGCATGATGCCCAGGGCAAACACCGTGAAGCGCGACAGAGCGCCGCCCGAGAACATGTTGAACAAGCTCAGGATACCGCCCTGCTGACCCTTGAACAGCTGCTGCAGCTGGCCAGGGTCAATCCCGGGGACCGGGATGTGGGCGCCGACGCGGTACACCACCAGCGCGAGCAGCAAAAACACCAGCCGACGACGCAGGTCGCCGAACTTGCCGGTTTTTGCAACGGATGCCGCGTTAGTTGCCACTTCGATTCACTTCCCGTGTTGCCGAATCAGGCCAGGCTGCCGCCAGCGGCTTCGATCGCAGCCTTGGCGCCAGCGGTTGCACCGATGCCGGTGAGCTTCACAGCCTTGCTGAGCGTGCCCGACTTGATGACCTTGACCACCTTGGCCAGCTCGGCCACCAGACCCGCTTGCTTCAGAGCCAGCAGATCCACTTCAGCCGCGCCCAGTTGCTCCAGGGTGGACAGGGTGATTTCAGCATTGAACTTCAGCAGATGCGACTTGAAGCCGCGCTTGGGCAAGCGACGCTGCATGGGCATTTGACCGCCTTCGAAGCCCACCTTGTGGTAGCCACCCGAACGCGATTTCTGACCTTTGTGACCGCGGCCAGCGGTCTTGCCCAGACCGGAGCCGATGCCGCGACCGACACGGCGCTTGGCATGCTTGGCACCCGCGGCGGGCTTGATGTTGTTGAGTTCCATGGTCCTGACCTCAGAGCACCTTGATCAGATAGCTGATCTTGTTGATCATGCCGCGCACAGCGGGCGTGTCCTGCAGTTCGCTCACGCTGTTGAGCTTGCGCAGACCCAGGCCACGCACGGTGGCGCGGTGCGATTCCTTGGTGCCGATCGGGCTGCGCACCAACTGAATCTTGACGGTTTGTTGCGTTGTCATGTGCTGACTCCCGTTCAGGCGAAGATGTCTTCGACCGATTTACCGCGTTTGGCCGCCACTTCCGCCGGGGTCGTGGAATTGGCCAGAGCGTCAAAAGTGGCGCGAACCATGTTGTAGGGATTGGAGGACCCATGGCTCTTGGCCACGATGTCGGTGATGCCCATCACTTCGAACACGGCACGCATCGGGCCGCCAGCGATAATGCCCGTGCCCTTGGGGGCCGGAGCCATCATCACCACCGCGGCGCCATGGTGGCCCGTCACGTTGTGATGGATGGTGCCGTTCTTCAACGACACCTTGGTCATGTTGCGGCGAGCCTCTTCCATGGCCTTCTGCACGGCAGCAGGCACCTCTTTGGATTTGCCCTTGCCCATGCCGACACGGCCATCACCGTCACCCACCACGGTCAACGCTGCGAAACCCAGGATACGGCCACCCTTGACCACCTTGGTCACGCGGTTCACCGCGATCATCTTTTCCCGCAAACCGTCCTCAGGACCGTCGTTCTGCGTTTTAGCTTGTACTTTTGCCATCTGTATACCCGTTGCGGTTAGAACTGCAGACCGGCTTCACGTGCCGCATCAGCCAGCGCCTTGACGCGGCCGTGGTAGGCGAAACCTGAACGGTCAAAAGCCACCTTCTCGACACCCGCGGCCTTGGCTTTCTCGGCGATGCGCTTGCCAATCAGCTGGGCAGCGGCGGTGTTGCCACCCTTGCCAGAACCACCAAGCGACTGACGCACGTCGGCTTCGGCGGTGGAAGCGCTGGCCAGCACCTTGGTGCCGCAGCCAGAAATCACGCTGGCGTAGATGTGCAGGTTGGTGCGATTCACCGTCAGGCGTGCAACACCCTGGGTGGCAATACGGATACGGGTCTGACGGGCCCGGCGAAGACGCTGCTCTTTTTTGGTCAACATGTTGCAGCTCCTTATTTCTTCTTGGTCTCTTTGATCGTGATCTTCTCATCCGAATAACGGATGCCCTTGCCCTTGTAGGGCTCGGGAGGACGAATTGCACGGATCTCAGCGGCCACCTGACCCACGCGCTGGCGGTCAGCGCCCTTGATGACGATCTCGGTCGGCGCCGGCGTTGCCACCGTGATGCCAGCCGGCATGTCCTTGTTCACCGGGTGCGAGAAACCCACAGACAGGTTCAGCTTGGCACCTTGGGCCTGGGCCTTGTAGCCCACACCAACCAGGCTCAGCTTCTTCTCGAAACCCTTGGTCACGCCGACCACCATGTTGTTCACCAGCTGACGCATGGTGCCGCTCATGGCATTGGCTTCGCGCGACTCATCGACCGGCACAAACGTCAGCTTGCCAGCGTCGTTGTTGATCTTGACCAGTGCGCTCTGGGCCAGCGACAACGCGCCGCCAGCGCCCTTGACGCTGATCTGGTCGTCTTTGATGGACACGTCCACACCAGCGGGGACGGTCACGGGCATTTTTCCTACTCGGGACATTTCAGTTTCTCCTCAATGCCACGGGTTAAGCCACGTAGCAAAGCACTTCGCCACCGACACCGGTTGCGCGCGCCTTGCGGTCGGTCATCACACCCTTGGGGGTGGTGACAATCGCCACACCCAGGCCGTTCATGACCTGAGGAATGGCATCACGGCCCTTGTAGACGCGCAGGCCAGGGCGACTGGCGCGCTCGATGCGCTCGATCACCGGACGACCAGCGTAGTACTTGAGGGCAATTTCAAGCTCGGACTTGCCGGCTTCGGTCTTGACCTGGAAGCCGTCGATGTAACCTTCGTCCTTCAGCACCTGGGCGATGGCCACCTTCACTTTGGAAGAGGGCACCGACACGGTGGCCTTGGCCACCATTTGGGCATTGCGGATGCGGGTCAGCAGGTCGGCAATGGGATCACTCATGCTCATGTCAAATCTCTCCTGCTCAAGCCTTACCAGCTGGCCTTGGTGACGCCAGGGATGTCACCGGCGAACGCCAGTTCGCGAATCTTGGCGCGACCCAGACCGAATTGACGGAAGGTGCCACGCGGACGACCCGTGATTTCGCAGCGGTTGCGCTGGCGAGTCGGGTTGGCGTTGCGGGGGAGCTTCTGCAGGCCCAGGCGAGCAGCAGCGCGCTCTTCGTCGCTGCGCTTGATGTCGCCAGCGATGGCCTTCAGTTCCGCGTACTTTTTCGCGTACTTCGCGGCCAGTTTTTCACGCTTGAGCTCGCGCTCGATCAAAGCTACTTTAGCCACAAGCCACCTCAGTTCTTGAACGGGAAACGGAAGCCGGCGAGCAGTGCCTTGCACTCTTCATCGGTCTTGGCCGTCGTGGTGATGCTGATGTTGAGACCGCGCAGGGCATCAACCTTGTCGTACTCGATCTCAGGGAAGATGATCTGCTCTTTGACACCGATGTTGTAGTTGCCACGGCCGTCGAACGCACGGCCAGAAATGCCGCGGAAGTCGCGCACACGCGGCAGGGCCACGGTCACGAAACGGTCCAGGAACTCATACATCTGCACGCCACGCAGGGTCACCATGCAGCCGATGGCCTGGCCTTCACGGATCTTGAAACCCGCGATGGCTTTCTTGGCCTTGGTCACGACCGGCTTCTGACCAGCGATCTTGGTCAGGTCGCCCACGGCGTTGTCCATGACCTTCTTGTCGGCCACGGCCTCGCTCACGCCCATGTTCAGGGTGATCTTGGTCAGGCGCGGCACTTCCATGGGCGACTTGTAGCCAAACTTGGCCGTCAGCTCAGGAGCCACTTTTTCGCGATAGTGTTGTTGCAGTCGTGCCATGGTCATGCCACCTTGATTTCTTCGCCGCTGGACTTGTAGACACGCACGCGCTTGCCATCGGCCAGCTGCTTGATGCCCACGCGGTCAGCCTTGCCCGTGGCGGCGTTGAAGATCGCCACGTTGGACTGGTGAATCGGCATGGCCTTCTCGACGATGCCACCCGTGGTGCCCTTCATGGGGTTGGGCTTGGTGTGTTTCTTCACCAGATTGATGCCCTCGACCACCACATGGCTGTCGTCCTTGCGCAGCGACACCGTGCCGCGCTTGCCCTTGTCGCGCCCAGCCAGCACAACAACTTCGTCGCCCTTGCGAATCTTGTTCATGGCGTGTCCTCAGAGAACTTCAGGAGCCAGCGACACGATCTTCATGAACTTCTCGGTGCGCAGTTCACGCGTCACCGGGCCGAAGATGCGGGTGCCAATGGGCTCCAGCTTGTTGTTCAGCAACACGGCAGCGTTGCCATCGAATTTGACCAGCGAGCCATCGCCGCGGCGAATACCCTTGGCCGTGCGGACCACCACCGCGCTGTACACCTCGCCTTTTTTGACGCGGCCGCGCGGAGCAGCTTCTTTGATGCTCACTTTGATGATGTCGCCCACGCTAGCGTAGCGACGCTTGGAACCGCCGAGCACCTTGATGCACAGGACGGACTTCGCGCCGGTGTTGTCGGCGACCTCTAACCGAGATTCAGTCTGGATCATTTCAATATTCCCAACTTGCACCCGGGGCCGCGGCATCCGCACACCCCGAATCAGTCTTGGGCCTGTCGTCTGCGCGGTGAACCACTCACCGCGTTTTCGTATAGGCAGATCATCGCTTTTTCAAGCGAAGCCCACGATTCTGGCAGAAATCACATGGCCCGTCAAGCGCTTTTCCAGAACCCGACGGCCAGGCCGCGCACGGGCCCACCGCTTGTGCATGCACCCAGCCCTCAGACCGGCCCGGGCAGCCGACCGTACTGGTACGCCAGGCGCTCGAAATCGGCCTGCCGGGGGTCGCCCCCGGTTTCCTCGGCCAGCAGGGCCGCCACCGGGGCCGCCAGCGACTCGGCCAGGGCAGCGTCCAGGAACAGCAGGCGGCTGCGCCGCGCCAGCACATCTTCCACGCAGCGCGCGTACTCGTATCGGGCGGCATGGCGCACCATGGCCTCGCTCAGCCCGCCACCAAGCCAGCGCCCGGCGCCCGGCAAGGCCTGGACCCATGCCGCTTCGCTGCCGTACAGGTGCAAACCAGGCGCCGCACCCAGCCCAACTCCCGGGACAGCCGGCGCGCCGGGGCCCGGAGCCCCGACCAGCGGCAGCCGGGCCGTGACGCCCCCCGGGCGCTCGGGCAGCAGGCCCTGGCGCATGCAGCGGGCCAGCACGTCCTCGGCCATGGCGCGGTAGGTGGTCCATTTGCCACCGGTGACGGTGACCAGGCCGCTGCGGCTCACCCGCACAGTGTGCTCGCGGCTCAGCCCCTGGGTGTGCTCGCCGTCATCGCCCTGGGGCCGGACCAGGGGGCGCAAGCCGACCCAGACGCTGCGCACGTCGGCGCGAGTGGGCGCGCGGCGCAGGCAGCGCGCGGCCTCGCGCAGGATGAAGGCCACCTCCTCGGCAAAGGGCTCAGGCTCGCGCGCCAGGTCGTGGCGCGGGGTGTCGGTGGTGCCCAGGATCAGCTTGCCCAGCCAGGGCACGGCGAACAGCACCCGGCCGTCGGCGGTGCGCGGCACCAGCAGGGCAGCGTCGCCGGGCAGGAAATCACGGTCCACCACCAGGTGCACGCCCTGGCTGGGCGCGACCATGGGCGCCACGGCCCGTCCCAGGGCCTCGCCGTCGAGCTGGCGCAGGCCGTCCACCCAGACCCCGGTGGCGTTGACCACGCAGCGGGCATGCACCTGGAAACAACGGCCTGTTTCCTGGTCGCGGGCCTCCAGGCCAACGACGCGGCCGCCTGCGTGCTGCAGCCCGGTCACGGCGCAGTGGTTGAGCAGCAGCGCACCATGGACGGCGGCGCTGCGCGCCAGCGCCAGAGCCAGCCGGGCGTCGTCGAACTGGCCGTCCCAGTAGCGCACCCCGCCGTGCAGGCCCTCGGCGCGCAGACTGGGCAGCAGCGCGAGTGTGCGCTCACGGCCCAGCAGCTCAGTGGCACCCAGGCCGGCGTCACCGGCCAGCAGGTCGTAGGCCTTGAGGCCGGCGCCGTAGAAGGCGGTCTCCCACCAGCGGTAGGAGGGCATGACGAAGGCCAGCGGCTGCGCCAGGTGCGGGGCGTTGCGCAGCAGGGTGGCACGCTCGTGCAGGGCCTCGCGCACCAGGCCCAGGTGGCCCTGGGCGAGGTAGCGCACGCCGCCGTGCACCAGCTTGGTGGCGCGCGAGGAGGTGCCCTGAGCGAAGTCGTGCGACTCCAGCAGCACCACCGACAGGCCGCGCGCGGCCGCGTCCAGCGCCACGCCCAGGCCGGTGGCGCCGCCGCCGACCACTGCCAGGTCGTGCGTGCGCGGCTCGGCCAGGCGCGCCAGCAGCGTGGGCCGGTGGGTGGGCAGGGGCGCGCCGTCGCCCGGGGTGCTCATGCGGGTGGCCTGCTAGCCCTGGGCCCAGGCGCGGGCGCGCTGCACGGCCTGGCGCCAGCGCGCCCGCTTGGCCTGGCGCGCGGCCTCGGGCAGTTGCGGCTCGAAGCGCCGCTCCACCGCCCACTGGGCCTGCAGGGCGGCGGCGTCGGGCCAGAAACCGGTGGCCAGGCCGGCCAGGCAGGCCGCGCCCAGGGCTGTGGTCTCGGTGACACGCGGGCGCACCACGGGCACGCCCAGGACATCGGCCTGCAACTGCATCAGCAGGTCGTTGCGGCTGGCGCCGCCGTCCACGCGCAGCTCCTGCAGGGCGATGCCGCTGTCGCGCACCATGGCCTCGAACACGTCGGCCACCTGCAGGGCAATGGCTTCGAGCGCGGCGCGCGCGATGTGGGCGCGGGTGCTGCCGCGCGTCAGACCCACCAGGGCACCGCGCGCATGGCCGTCCCAGTCGGGCGCACCCAGGCCGGCGAAGGCCGGCACCAGGTAGACATCGCCGCAGCCGCTGACCTGGCGCGCCAGGGCCTCGACCTCGGCGGCCGACTGGATCATCTGCAGGCCGTCGCGCAGCCACTGGATGGTGGCGCCGGCCATGAACACCGAGCCTTCCAGGCAGTAGGCGGTGCGCTGCGCGGCCGTGACCGGGCCCTGCCAGCCCACGGTGGTGAGCAGGCGGTTGCGGCTGGGCACGGCGCTGGCGCCGGTGTTCATGAGCATGAAGCAGCCGGTGCCGTAGGTGTTCTTGGCCATGCCCGGGGCAAAGCAGGCCTGGCCGAAGGTGGCGGCCTGCTGGTCGCCGGCCAGGCCGGCGATGCGCAGCGGCGCGCCGAACAGCGCCGGCTCGGTCTCGGCCAGCACGCCGCTGGAGGGCACGACCCGCGGCAGCAGCGCGCGCGGGATGTGGAACAGCGCCAGCAGGCGGTCGTCCCAGTCCAGCGTGTGCAGGTTGAACAGCAGGGTGCGCGAGGCGTTGCTGGCGTCGGTGGCGTGCACCCGCCCGCCGGTGAGGTTCCAGACCAGCCAGCTGTCCACGGTGCCGAAGGCCAGCTCGCCGCGCTCGGCGCGGGCGCGGGCGCCGGGCACGTGGTCCAGCAGCCACTGCAGCTTGGTGCCGGAGAAGTAGGCGTCGAGCACCAGGCCGGTCTGGCGCTGCAGGCCCGGGGCCAGGCCCCGGGCGCGCAGGGCGTCGCACTGGGCGGCGGTGCGGCGGTCCTGCCAGACGATGGCCGGCGC